>NHIT01000005.1 GCA_002171925.1 Candidatus Pelagibacter sp. TMED196
ATAATGGAAGATAATAATAAAATTTTTTTGGTGATAATATATAAATTTTATCAACTCTATTAGTCAGAAGAAATAAGAACAAGTTTAATTTCTCTAAAACTGTTAAATTATAATTGATTACTTTTGTGTTAATTTTTAAATTTTTAAATAAAAAATCAAATTTCTTGCTTAATTTTGATATAAATATTGTAATTTTATTGACCTCATTATCATTAATAATATTAGAAATACCCTTCAAACTGTGGACTAGATCACCTACTGCATCGTTCTTAAGAATTACTACGTGTTTTGTTGACATATTTATTTTTAATTATATTTCTTAATATTCTGTTTTTTTTAAAAAAATATTCATATTTTAAAGCTAATTTTTTTGTTTCAAATTTTCTTTTAAAAATTACTTTCCAAATTCGTCCTCTCGTACTTTTTGCACCTTTGTTGGAGTTGTGTTTATTTAACCTTTTATTTATATTTGTTGTATATCCAACATATGTTTTAAAATTTTTATATTTTTCACTTATGATTAAATAAACGTAAAACAAATTCAACTCACTTTAAACATAATTTGATTTATTTTTGACCAAACCAATAAATTCTTTATTAATGTGATTCCAGCAAATTCTAAAACCAACGTACATCATAGCAAATCTTAATTTTACAACATCTTTTATGGCGTTTTTTAAATATCCTTTTGTATGTCTAATTGATCTTTGCATAAAACGCATCACCGTCGGTTTTTTAAGCCCGGCCCCACTGATATAGCCTCTCCTTGATGCATCTAATAAAGATTTTAAGTTGTCATTTCTTAAGTGATAACATTTAGCTTGAGAACAATAACTTGTTTTATAATTTAAATTTAATAATTTTTGACAAAAATTTGAATCCTCGCCATTAGTTTTGTATTGAATTTCATAGCCCCCTATTTCCCTCCAAACTGACTTGGATAGAAGTGTATTCGAACCAGATAGAGGCCTACCAAGATTGCCGATATCAATATTTCCAAAAGAATTTTGAGTTGCGTATATATGCCTCCACATATTATATATATTTTCATCTTTTAATTTTTCAATTAATTTTGATCCAGACATTGCGCTATTAAACTTACTTTTAGTATCATTCAATTCCTTGAGCCAAGTGCTAGACACCTCCACATCTGAATCTATAGAGGCAACATTTTCATTTACTGCTTTTTCAATTCCAATATTTCTTGAATGTGCCAAACCTTTATTCTGTATATTGTTAATTATTTTTATTTTATTCTTATATTTATTAAGTATTTTAAGAGTATCATCAGTTGATCCATCATTTATTACAATTATTTCATTAGGTCCTGGATCTAATTCTAATGCGCTTTTTAAAACACTTTCAATTGTACTTTCACCGTTGTATACAGGTATATAAAGGGAAATATCTAATTTCATAAGAATTTAAGATGATACAATATATTTCAAAACCATTTAAGTGGTTTTTTAAATTAGAAGCAGCATCAGGTCTTGTATTACTATTTGCAGCAATAATTGCACTATTAATAAGCAACTCAAATCTAAGTACGGCTTATTTTGATATTTTAAACTCTTATTTAAAATTAGGTTTTGGTGCTTTCAGTCTAAAGTTAAGTGTGCTTCATTGGATCAACGACGTTCTAATGGCTATCTTCTTTTTTTTGGTATCCTTAGAAATAAAAAGAGAATTCATACAGGGTGAATTATCAAATCCAAAACAAGCGATGCTCCCAATCATTGCTGCTGTAGGTGGAATGGTTGTGCCAGCTTTAATTTATGTTGCAATAAATTTTAAAGATGCTGAAACACTTAATGGATGGGCAATACCATCGGCTACTGATATTGCTTTTTCATTAGGAGTGTTATCTTTATTAGGAAAAAGAGTACCTCTTTCTTTAAAAGTTTTCCTAACGGCATTGGCAATTATTGATGATCTAGGCGCAATAGTAATCATTGCATTTTTCTATTCTGGTGAAATCCAATACTTTTATTTATTTTTAATGCTTGGATGTTTGATAGTTTTAATAATATTAAATAAATTTAATGTAAGAAATTTTATTCCCTATTTAATCGTCGGTATATTTCTTTGGGAATTTACACATGTTTCAGGCATACATGCAACAATAGCAGGAGTTCTATTAGCTTTGACAATACCACATAAAAGTAACAAAAAAAAACATACGAACTCACTATTATTAAAACTTGAACATACAATTTCACCATATGTAGCTTTTGGAATAATGCCGATTTTTGCTTTCGCAAACGCAGGTGTTTCACTTGAAGGTTTAACATTTCAAAGTTTGCTTAATCCCGTGCCACTAGGTATTTTATGTGGTTTGTTTTTTGGAAAACAAATTGGAGTATTTATTTTTTCATATTTATCAATAAAATTAAAATTTGCTGAAATGCCTAATAATTCAGATTGGTTAAAATTGTATGGTGTTGGAGTTTTAACAGGCATTGGTTTTACAATGAGTTTNTTTGTGGGGAATTTGGCTTTTGTTGGTGCAGATACTCATATGGATGGAGTTAAAATAGGTGTGCTACTTGGCTCATTGTTATCAACTATTTTTGGATATAGTTTAATCTTTTTTGGTTCAAAAAAATAATGAGAAAAACTTTAATAATTTTACTTATGATGTCTTTATTCGGTATAAATAGTTCAAAAGCTAATATTAACATTGCTTACGAATATTCATTCAAAGACTTAGATGGTGAAGAGCTAAAATTATCTGACTTTAAAAATAAAGTGATAGTAATTACCAATGTAGCCAGCAAATGTGGTTTTACATCACAGTATGAAGATCTACAAACTATATGGGAAAAATATCAAGAAAAAGGATTGGTGGTAATTGGAGTTCCTTCAAGTAGTTTTAATCAGGAATTTCAAACCAACGAAGAGGTTAAAAATTTTTGTGAAGCAAAATTTGGAATAAGTTTTCCAATGACACAAAAAGAAGAAGTTAGAGGTTCAAATGCTCATCCTTTTTATAAATGGGCAAAGGAAACTTACGGGTCTAAGTCAGTACCTAAATGGAACTTTCATAAAATTGTTATAGATAAAAATGGTAAAGTTTTTGACACTTTCGCCTCAATGACAAATCCTACATCTAATAAATTTATCAAAGCTATTGAAAAAGCTTTAAGTCANTAAATCAGATATTCAAAGAAAGACCATCATAAGCAGGCCTTATATGTTTTGGGAGNTTTTTTTTTAAAAAATTGTAGTCTAAATCTGTGTGAAGATTGGTAAGAATTGTTTTCTTAGGTTTTAATAAATTACTTACTTTGATGGCCTGATCCAAATTAAAATGAGAAGGATGAGGATTAATTTTTAGGCAATCAATTATCAAATATTTAAGATTACTAAGATCTTTATAATCTTTTTTATTTATACCATTGCAATCACTTAAATAAGCAACTTTATCAAACACGAAAGCAGATGCATTAATAAGACCATGCTTTATTAGAAAAGATTTGAATTTAATTTCAGTTTTTTTCTTTTTTATTGTGAGTCTATTTTTTAATAAATTTCCTTTTNTTATTGGGATATATCCACCGCCACCATAAAAACAGTAATCATATTTTTCCTTAATAAGTTTCAGACATTTTTTATTTGCATATATATCAATGGGTTTTTTATTTTTCCAAAAAAAAGGTCTTAACTCAAATATTCCACTTGTTTGATCTGCGTGTTCATGTGTGTACAAAACACAATCAATATTTTTTATTTTATTATCAAGTATTTGTTTTTTTATATCTGGTGAAGTATCTATTAAAATAGATAAGTCACCTTTTTTAATATGAGCTGAACACCTTGTCCGNAAATTAAACTTATTTTTTTTATTTAATTTGCCCCAGTAATTAGTAATCCAAGGAGATCCTAAGGAACTACCACATCCTAAAATTGTAATTTTGGTCATATTATATTTGTTTTAAATAATTTTTGAAAATTATTAGTGGTAAATTTTTCCACTTCATCTTTTGTAGTACCTTTTAATAATGAAATAAATTTAACTGTATGCACAATATTGGAGGGTTGATTAACTTTTCCTCTCATTGGCTCAGGTGATAGATATGGAGAGTCAGTTTCAACCAATATTTTGTCATTTGGTATTGATTTGAAAGTCTTTGCTAAATCTGTGCTTTTTTTAAAAGTAATAACTCCACTAGCAGAAAAATAACAACCAATATCAGTTAAACTTTTAGCAAATTCTTTACTTCCAGTAAAACAATGCATTAAAACATCAAAATTTTTATTTTTCTTCTCAGAGGATAAAATTTCCAAAGTGTCTTTTTCAGCATTTCTAGAGTGAACTATTAATGGTTTGGATGTTTCTTGGCAAGATTGAATATGTTTTAAAAAAACCTTTTTTTGTATATTTNCATCTGAATGATTATAATAAAAGTCCAGTCCACTCTCACCTACTCCAATAATTTTTTTATTTTTTAAAAGTTGATTACTAATATTTTCAATTGTGATATCCTTATATTTATTTGTCTCATGTGGGTGTATACCGTAGGTACCAAAAACGTTTTTATAAGTCTCTAAGATATCGATAATTTTCTTAAAACTTTCATTATCAGTGCAAATAGTAAGCATATACTTAACATTACATTTGTCGGCACTATCAATGATTTCCTTAATTCTTGGCTGAAGTTTTTCGTTATCTAGATGGCAATGTGAATCAATTATCATTTTCGATTTTCTTAAATAAAATATCCGTCTTTTTTAACTTTATTCCTGGTTTTAATTTTTTTGTATTTTTTAAAGACTCTAAATTTATATTTGCTTTTTCAATCGATAAGGTTTTTAAAACTTTTTCAGTAGCAATCGGAATTATTGGATTTAATAATACACTTATAGATCTAATTTGATTCAGAATTGTATATAATATTGTATTCATTCTGTCAGGGTTTTTATCTTTTAATGACCATGGTTTCTGGTCATTAAAATATTTNTTTGCATTGAAAGAAATATTTATAACTTTTTTAAGGTATTGATTTAAGTCTTGGTTATCAATTAAATTTCTTAAATCAGATATTGATTCAATGATTTCGTCATTTAATTTCTTATCTTCTTTTTCTATTTTACCTAAAGAAGGGATTTTTGAGTCACAGTTTTTGTTGATAAAAGCAAATACTCTTTGACAAAGATTTCCGTAATTATTTGCTAAATCATTATTAATACAATCGGTCAAATTTTTAAGAGAAATATTTCCATCATTTCCCAAAGAAACTTCTTTAGATAAGTAATATCTTAGTTGATCTACTCCAAAATTATTTATTATCTCGATTGGATCTAAAATATTTCCTAGAGATTTAGACATTTTTTTATCATCAGANAGTATCCATCCATGCCCGTATATCCTTTTTGGCAAAGGAATATTAGCTGCCATCAAGAAAGCAGGCCAATAGATTGCATGAAACCTCAGAATATCTTTACCAATAATATGAATATTAGCTGGCCAGAATTTTTNATATTTTTCATCTTTTGTGTTTGGGTAATTCAAAGCACTTAAATAATTAGTTAGTGCATCAAGCCAAACATATATTAAATGTTTAGAATTAGTAGGAACTGGAATTCCCCAATTAAAAGAAGTACGACTTACTGATAAATCTTTAAGACCCTTTTTAACAAAATTAACTACTTCATTTCTTCTTGATGAAGGCAAAATAAACTTAGGGTTATCATTGTAAAATTTAAGAAGTTTATCTTGCCATGATGATAATTTGAAAAAGTAAGACTCCTCCTCTACCCACTCAACTTTTGATCCAGAGATTTTTGAATATTTAATATTATTCTTATTTTCGATTTCATCCTCATCATAGTATGCCTCATCAGATACGGAATACCATCCTTTATACTTAGATAAATAAATATCTTTAGACTTTTCCAGCTTTGTCCAAATATCTATAACAGACTTAAAATGTCTTTCTTCGGTTGTTCTAATAAAATCATCGTTAGAAAGATGAAGAATATTAGTCAACTCTTTAAACTTTGAAGATAATTCATCACAGAATAATTTTATGTCTTTTGAATTTTTTTCAGCCTCTCTTTGCATCTTAAGACCGTGTTCGTCAGTGCCTGTTAAAAAAAATACATTAAAGTTATCATTTCTTTTAAATCTAGCAAAAATATCTGCAATTATACTTGAATAAGCATGTCCCATATGTGGTTTTCCTGAAGGATAGTAAATCGGTGTTGTAATATAAAAGTTTTTATTTGACATGGTTAAATTATAGAATTTTTTACAATATTTAAAACAGAATTATTAGTAAGATTAAATCTTTTATAATCATACAATATTTTAAAAATATCATTTTTAAATTTAATTAAAGAAATGATATTTTGATTTTGAAAAAAATTATTATTATTAAATTTAATTTCTAAAAAGAATTTAATACAATCAATATAAATTTCTTGTTTATCTTTCTTATATTTTTCAAGGAGTTTAGAAGTCAACTCATAGAGAGATGTACTAAGTTCAGCATTGATTTCGGTTAATATATAATAATATTTAATAAACATACCAGGTGATGAAAGATGAGAATAATTAAAAATAAAATTATCATCAATATCATGATTGTTTAATATTTTTTTTAATATAAAATTCTTTTGTTCAGGATTAAGAAATATTTTTGTTTCAATTGAACGAGATTTAAGTGTTTCGATTAAATTATTTCTCTTATTATTAATCAAGATAAAATAATTGTTTTTGCCTGGTTCTTCAATCATTTTTAAAAGCGAATTAACAACATTGGTATTCAAAAACTCTACATCATCAAAAATAATAAATCTTGGATTATTATCTAATGTAGAATTGTAAAGTTCTTTTTTAATTTCTCTTACTTTTTCTATAGATAATTTATTTTTAATTTCATTTGGAAAGTAAATAAAATTTTGAAATGTTTTTGAATTAATTTTGTTCAAAATCAAATTGGTATCGCCGATAGATTTTTTATCTAAATTATAAGGTTCTTTATATCTTTTTGAAAAAATATATATAATAAAATGATAAACTAAGGTAAACTTACCAATTCCTTTATCACCTGAGATTAAGCTTATTTTTGGAAAATTTCCATTTTCAAACAACTTAATAAAATTCATTAGAATGGCGTCATGCCCATAAAGATCTAATGACGTATCAATATTATTAAAACTTTTGTTAGATGCCATTTTAGTTTAATTTTTTTAGTACCACTTTTAAGATTTGTTTTTCGATATGAGCTGTATCTTTTGAATTATCAAAAATAAAATATTTTTTTTTATTTTTTTTTGCTATTTTTAAAAAAGACTGTTGAGCCTTAATATAAAAAGATTTTGAAAATTTATCGTATCTATTTTTAACCTTTCTTTTTCCAAGTCTTTTAAGCGCTTTATTGATATTAACCTTCAGAACAAATACTAAATTGGGTTTATTTTTTCCTAATATTTCATGATGTATATTTTCAATAAAGCTAGGCTTAACTATTTTGCCTGCTACCTGATATGCAGTTGTAGAATCTATAAATCTATCACATATGACAATTTTTTTTTTTTAAGTGCTGGTTCAATCTTTTTTTTAATATGTTCATTCCTTGCTGCTAAATAAAGCAGTGTGTCTGTATATTTGTCAAATAAATCCTTATTATTTTTTCCAAAATAATCTTTTAAAATTAATTTCCTTATTCTTTCTGCCCCAGGTGTGCCCCCTGGTTCTCTGGTTTTAACTAGTTTAAAACCTCTGTTATTTAAATTATTATATAGTTTTTTACTTAGATAAGATTTCCCTGAACCTTCAATTCCTTCAAATACTATAAAAAAGGGTTTTTTTTTATACATCTCCCCAAATCATATAGTTAAAGGACATAAACAAACTTTTAAAAAAGTTAACTTTTTTAACTTCCTCTGAGGCAAAAACCGGTATAGTGATATCTTCGTCTTTATTTGTTTTAATAATTATTTCTCCAATTTGATCATTTTCTTTAATTGGGGCTTTAAGTGGACCGTCATATTTAATAAAAACTTTAAAATTTCTAAGGTCTTTCTTGTTAAGCGTTAAAAATACGTCTTCTTTAGTTTTTCCTTTAATTTTATCCTTTTTTCCAAGCCAGGTTTTAAATTCAAAATTAGGTTTATCTTTTTCAGATATTTCATAGGTATTTGTGTTTCTTAAACCCCATGAAATTAATTTAATAGACTCAGAAGATCTAGACTGTTTAGTTTGAAAACCGCTTCCAACAGCAATAAGTCGTCTTTTTTCACCAATTACACTGCTAGCTAGTGAATATTTTTCTACAGCAAGATAACCGGTTTTAATACCATCTGATCCAATATTTTTATATAAGAGAGGATTTCTATTTCCTTGCTTTATGGGATCACCACCAGTTCTGTCCCAAGTAAATTCTTTTTCTGCAAAATATTCATAATATTTAGGAAAATTTTTTATTAAATATTTGGACATAATGGCTATATCTCTTACAGTTGAATAATTATCAGGATCATTAAGACCTGAAGAATTAGTAAAATTTGTATTTGTCAAACCTATCTCTAAAGCTTTTTCATTCATCATTTCCGCAAAGTTTTCCTCGGTACCAGCAATTCCCTCCGCTAACGCCACACATGCATCATTACCTGAAACAACGATTACTCCTCGTAATAAATCTTCAACTGACACTTTGTCATTTAACATTATAAACATAGAGGAATAACCACTTCTTGACATTCTCCATGCATTTTCGGAAATTATAAATTCATCATCTAAATTTATTCTTCCCTGTTTTAATAAATCAAATACAATTATGGTAGTCATAATTTTTGTCATCGAGGCTGGGTATATGCTCATGTCAGCTTCGTTTTCATATAAAACTTTTCCAGAATTATAATCCATTAATATTGATGTTTTTGCCTGAATATTTGGCTGTGTTACAGATTGAGTAGAAAATAGTAATGGGGCTAATAATAGAAAAAAAATTATTTTTTTAATCATGTTGTTTAATTTCAAGATCATCAAATCCATACTTATTTAACCCAAAGTAAAGATTTTTTAAAGTATTAATTGATGAATAAGGTTTAGATGAAAGCATAAATTTATTTTTTCCAAGCTTTTTAACTATAAGACTGCCATTATTTACATAGCCTCTTTCTAAAATTTCTTTTAATTCATTGGTGGATATTTCAGAATAAAAAACACCGACAATTATTGAAAACTTTTTACTTTTTTTAATGTCAGACTTTTTGTTTATTGAAATATTATCGATTTTGACTTGAGTTATTGGAGCTTTATTTTTTACCTTTTTTTCTTCAGAATGTGTTGTAGCTACCTTTGCTATAAAAGACTTATTTTTTTTTCTTTCTGTGACATCAACAAAAGGCATTTCTTTGTTTAATTGTAATTTATCAGCAACTTTTTGTGACAATATAATTTTATAGAAAGGTGAATAATTAATCTTTTTCGTTATTTTTAGTTCAATTGATTTCATATTTTCAGGATTTGTAATTTTCAAAATTGAATTTTTTTTTAAAATATTATGACCTATTTCCATCTTTGCATTATTGATTTTTTTATAAAATTTTTCATTTTTGTGTAAATCAGGATTGTATATTAACGCAAAACCTGAATTTTTATACGGAACATAATATGATTTAGGTTTTGATAATGGTATATTTGTACAAGATACAAGAAAAATAAATATTAACAGTAAAATATTATATCTCATTTTTAAATTTATCCTTCAATGTACAAACAGCCAAAGCAAATCTTAATGATCTATTCCACTTTAAAACTTTTTCATAATTATTAAAAACTAAATAAGCTGGTGATAAAACTTTTGAGCCTGGGATAATATCTTTATCAGGAGTTATTATTGCAGAGATTAGATTGTCATCAAAATCATACTGTTCTGGTTGCTTTATATATTTTTTAAAATATTTAATTTTTCTTTTATTTTTCAATTTTTTTGCTGAACTATTTAGATACTTTGTGGGTATATTTTGCTTAAGTTCGATTTTATAAAAACAAGGTTTATTTTTTTTCCAACCAATTTTGTTCATATAATTTGCAGCAGAGGCAAAAGAGTCGTCAATTTTTTTTAATTCTATATCATTATTTTCATTATAATCTATTGCATAATTTTTAATTGTAGTTGGCATAAACTGAAAATTACCAAACGCTCCNGCCCATGAACCATACAGAATGTCTTTATCAATAATTCTCTGGTCTACTAACTTCAATAAAGTTAAAAGTTCGTTTGTAAAAAAAACACTTCTCCTTTTATCATAGCTTAGTGTTGCAAGTGATGAGACTATATCCATTTTTCCAAGATATTTACCATAATTTGTTTCAATACCCATTAAAGCCAAAAGCAATTCCTTTTCTATAGAAAATTTTTTCTCTATTTCTTTTATAATTAAATGTTCTTTGTTATATAAGGACATGCCTTTTGAAACTTTNTCTTTATTTGCTCTTTTTTTAATATAAGTGAATGTATCTTCGTAAAATTCTGGTTGGTATCTATCATATTCGATTACTTTAGATAGAAATTTAGCATCATTCATAACTAAATTCACAGTTTCTTGAGATATACCGCTTTTAATAGCAGTTAATTTAAATTCATCCAACCATGTTTTGAATCTATCGTCAGTATATGCGCTTGAGTATAAAATATTAAATAATAAAATTAAAAAAAACGATATCCTTTTCATTTTAAGCTTATATTCTAATATTTTTTTACATTCTATAAAATTATTGATTGCTGAAATTCTTGTATCTTTAATGTATAAAGCGTATTAAGAGCAATCGATGGAGAGGTGGCTGAGCGGTTGAAAGCACTAGTCTTGAAAACTAGCGATGGGGCAACTCATTCGTGGGTTCGAATCCCACCCTCTCCGCCATTAGAATTTTTGGAATTCATCTGCTATTTTGGCAACAAACTTATTCTTAATATTGATTGTCGATTCTTTTTTAATAGAAATTAAAACTTGATCATCCATATTTATAAATTCGTTTAATGCTTCTAAATGATCCACATCTAATTTATCAATAATTGACTTTACAAAACCTATCATTAAAATATCCATTTCTTTAGTGCCTCTATAAGATGCTCTATAGATAATTTTGTTTTTAAGCTCTTCTTTGTTTAATGACATAGTATTTACAAAAAATATGAGTGATTCTAACTTTTTACTATCAGACATAACTACCATAAAAGGTGTAGGAACTAAAACAAGAAAATATTTGCAAAAAAAGAAAATTGAAAAGGTAAAAGATTTATTATGGGATCTGCCCTATTCCTTTATAGATAGGTCAAAAATTACTAGTCTTAATAAATTAGAAATAGGAAAAATATTAACAATAAAAGTAGATGTTTTAAAATACAATTTTCCACGAATTAGAAATTTACCTAATACAGTGATATGTGGAGACGAAAGTAAAAAAATTAAAATTGTTTTTTTTAACAGTTACGAGGGTTATATAAGAAAGATTTTGCCTCTAAATAAATCTGTTATTATTAGCGGTAAAATTAATTATTACAAAAATAGTTATCAAATTACTAACCCCACATATATTAAATCAATAGAACACGTTGAAGAAATAGCTAAGATTTTTCCAAAGTACTCTTTAACAGAAGGTCTTTTAGAAAAAAACTATAGAAAACTAATTGAAAAAGTTATTAAGAAAATTGATCATAATTTTGAATGGCATGACAATAAGTTCTTGCAAAATAATAATTTTAAAAATTTAAAAGAAACTTTAAACAACCTTCATAATCCAGAAAGTAATTTGGATATATTTTCTAATGATTTTAGAAGACTTGCATATGATGAAATATTGTCAAATTTATTAACTTTATATTCAGCTAGAAAAGTCATTAAAATTAAAAAAAAAAGAAAAAAAAGCTTTAAAAATAAACTGTCAGATATTGTTAAAGAAAATTTTAAGTTTGATCTAACAAAAGGCCAAATTGCAATACTAACTGAAATCAACAAAGATTTAAAATCTGACTCAAGAATGTTTAGATTGTTGCAGGGTGATGTTGGATCAGGAAAAACAATATTAGCTTTAATTGCGGCTGCAAATGTTCTTGAAGATGGTTTTCAAGTAGCTTTTATGGCGCCAACTGAAATTCTGGCAAAGCAACATTATGAATTAGCACTCGATCTATTTAAAAAAACTAAGATAAACATTAGTTTGCTTACAAGTAAAATTATTAATGCTGATAAAGATAAAATTTTAAAAAATCTAACTAATGAAAGTATTAATTTTTTATTTGGAACACATTCCCTTTTTCAAAAAAAAATAAAGTTTGCTAATTTGGGTTTTATAATTATTGATGAACAACATAAGTTTGGAGTAAAACAAAGAATAAAACTAGCTAAAAAAGGTGGAAATAATTGTGATGTTTTATCNATGTCGGCAACACCTATACCCAGAACAATGATGTTATCTTTTTTTGGTGATATGGATATATCTATATTAGATGAAAAACCAAAATTTAGAAAAGAAATCGTAACATTAATCAAGCCAGAAAATAAAATAAATGAAATAATACCATTAATTCACAAACAAATTAAATTAAACTACCAAGTTTTTTGGGTATGTCCTTTAATAGATCAATCAAATAAACTTGACTTTACATCCGCAAAAAAAAAAATTCAACGATATTAATAAATTGTTTCCAAATAATGTTGGCCTCATCCATGGAAACATGAATGTTAATGAAAGGAGCAAAATATTAAATTTATTTTTAAGTAAAAAAATTAAAATTTTAGTTAGTACTACTATTATCGAAGTTGGGATAAATTTTCCAGATGCTAATATCATTATAATAGAAAACTCTAACAAATTTGGGTTGTCNCAACTGCATCAATTAAGAGGCAGGGTTGGTCGTGGAAATTCAATTTCATATTGTATTTTATTGTACAAAAAAAATCTTAGTCAGAATGCAAAAAAACGTTTAAGAATTTTAAGGGAAACTAATAGTGGTTTTATAATAGCAGAAGAAGATTTAAAAATTAGAGGGCATGGTGATTTATTAGGTTTTCAACAAAGTGGCGTTAAAAATTTTAAATTTGCTGATCCTATTCATCATAAAGATTTATTTTTATCAGTAGAAAAAAAAATTAATACTTTTAATTCAAATTCACTTAAAAAATACGAAAAATTAATAAAGTTATATGATCGAGCAGATATAATTAATGAAATTAGGTAATAACAGATTAAGGATTAAAACTTCCTGCAGAAACTATGAACTTGGATGCTTCCTCAAAAGATAGGTCTAAATAAATGACTTCCTCTTTGGGAAACATGAGCAAAAAACCACTTGTAGGGTTTGGTGTAGTTGGAACAAAAACATTTATGAGATCTTTGCCAGCCTTTTTTTTGATTTCGCCTGTATTTTCTTTTGTAGCAAAACCTACGGCATAAACTCCCTTTCTTGGATATTCAATCAAAACTACAGTTTTTTTGTCTGATTTGCTATTTGTAAAAGTTTCAATCAGCTGTTCTACAGCAGAATATATTGTTCTTATAATTGGTATTTTATTTAAAATACTTTCAAAAAAGTTAAAAAGTCTTTTTCCGATAAAAGATAATGAAATCCATCCGATAATTGTAATTAAAAGAACTGCAATTAATATTTCTAGGCCGGGAATATTGTAAGGAAGATAGTGGTTAGGATTAATTTCTTTGGGTATTAAATTTGATGATACATTTATTATAAACAAAGTTAAGTACAAAGTTATACCAATAGGTATAAGAACAACTATTCCGGCGATAAAATTATTACGAAGTGAAGATAATAGGGATTTTTTTTGTTTATTTTTTGCCATTTCAAAATTCTTTCAAATACAAATCAATTTTTTTTTGTTAAGATTCGGAAATGAAGAAATTTTATAACATAAATAGACGTAAATTTCTTGAGCTATTTGGATGTACTTGTTGTGGTTTTTTGACATCTTCATGTGCAACAGTGCCAATAACAGACAGAAGACAACTAACAATATATCCTGAAAGTGCCATAAATTCACAAGCTGCTAAAGCCTATGAAAAGTTGAAGAATTCAAAAAAGATTAAATTAATAAACAAAGGCAAAGATCTTAATAATATTATCGATATTGGAGATAAAATATCAAAATCCGTATCTATTTTTTTTCAAAATCAAAATTTAACAGATCCTACTAAAAATTTCGCCTGGGAGTATATTTTGATTGATGATAAAAAGATTAAAAATGCTTGGTGTATGCCCGGAGGAAAAATTGCTGTTTATACAGGAATATTAGATGTTACAAAAAATATTAATGGTCTAGCGGCGGTAATGGGACACGAAATTGCGCACGCAGTTGCAAAACATTCAGTTGAAAGAATGAGTGCTGCTATGGCTGTTAATGTAACTACACAAATAGCTGATATTATTACTGGAGGTAAAATATCCCAAACTCGTAATACAGTTGGGAGAGCAACAGGAATGGATGTTTTACAACTTGGTATTATGAATCCATTTGGAAGAAAACAAGAAAGTGAAGCAGATTATCTTGGTTTGATTTTTTCTTCATTGTCCGGCTATAACATAAAAGAAGCTGTTAATTTATGGGAACGAATGAAAAAAGCACATAAAGGGAAAGAACCACCGCAATTTATGAGCACTCATCCATCTAGTGATAATAGAATTATTAGCCTTAATAAGTGGATACCAAAAGTAATTTTAGAATATCCACCATTAAAGACTTAATAGTGGTGAGCCCTGTTGGATTCGAACCAACGACACCTTCCTTAAAAGGGAAGTGCTCTACCAACTGAGCTAAGGGCCCATAAAAGAAACTCTTTTTATATATAAAAAAGATAAAATTCAATTGGTAAATATCAGTTATACTTATTTATGTTTTTTTTGTAAAAGGCTTCAAATGTCCCAGTTTTTATCGACTCTCTTATTTTTTTCATAAATTCNTGATAAAAATTAACGTTATGCAAGGAAATCAACATAGATGCTAATATCTCATTGGTATTTATCAGATGATTTAAGTAACTTTTTGAATACTTATTTAAATTATTAATTTTACATTTCTTATTAAGTGGACTTTTATCATTTTTAAATTTACTATTTCTAAGATTAACTTTGCCTTCCCATGTAAAAGCTAAACCGGTTCTGCCTGATCTAGTTGGCATAACACAATCAAACATATCAATTCCATATTTAACTGCTCCTAAAATATCAGAAGGAGTACCAACGCCCATCAAATATCTAGGTTTATTTTTTGGCATAAGGTATGTTGTATCTTCTAAAGTTTTGAGCATTTGATCTTGAGTTTCTCCAACTGCTAATCCTCCCATAGCATAACCATCAAAATTTATATCAATAAGTTTTTCTAAACTTTCATGACGTAGATCTTTAAAAATACCACCCTGCACTATTCCGAAAAGTGCTTTCGAATTGGATTTTCCAAAAGCAATTTTAGATCTTTTTGCCCACAATGTAGATGTATCGATAGCGCTTGATATAATTTTTTTATCTTCTGTAAGTTTTGGACATTCATCTAAAACCATAAAGATGTCAGAATTGATTTTTTTTTGTATTTCTATACTTTTTTCCGGGCTTAATAAAAATTTTTTACCATCAAGATGAGATGAAAAAAAAGCTCCTTTTTCCCTATCAATTTTAGTGAATTTCGATAAAGACATTATTTGAAAACCACCAGAGTCTGTCAGTATAGGCTTTTGCCAATTCATATAATTATGAAGGCCACCAAATTTACCTAATATTTCAATTCCTGGTCTTAAAAACAAATGATATGTGTTTCCTAATATTATTTCTGTTCCTGTCTTTAGAATATCATCAGTAAAAATACTTTTTACTGTTCCCAAAGTACCCACAGGCATAAATGCAGGAGTATTTATTATTCCTCTTTTAGTATGGATTTTACCGAGTCTATAACTATTTTTAGATTTAACTAATTCAAAAAAAAATTTTTTTGAACTCATTAACTATTTTTTGATAGATATACTTACAATTTTATCAGGATTAGATACTGATCCGTTGGGACCATCTCCTTTTTTAACTTTATCGATAAACTCCATGCCCTTTATAACTTTTCCAAAAACAGTATATTGTCGATCCAAGTGAGGTGCAGCTTCGAGGCAAATAAAAAATTGGCTATTACCACTATTAGGATTTGACGATCTAGCCATAGATACAGTTCCTCTTTCATGAGGAATGTTATTAAATTCAGATTTAAGATCTGGAAGAGAAGATGATCCTGTTCCTGCTCTATCTAAATTAAAACTATCTTTATTTGAATTTCCGAACTCAACGTCGCCAGTTTGAGCCATAAAACCTTCTATAACTCTATGAAAAACAACACCATCATATTCTTTATTTTTAGAAAGAGTTAAAATTCTTTCGACATGTTTAGGTGCACTATCATTAAAAAGTTCAACCTCTACAATACCATAATCAAGTTTAATCAAAATTTTATTTTCCATGGCCATTAATTTTAAATTTGTAAATATAGTAATTACAAATATTAAAAAAAGTTTTTTCATTCAAGTTTTTCTTTTATTGCTTTTATAACAGATTTTGAAACAAATTTCTTTAAATCTCCTTTAAGTTTGCCAACTTCTTTTACAAATTTTGATGATATGATCTCGTTTTCTATATTTGACATTAAAAAAATTGTTTCAATTCTGTCATCAAGTTTTTTATTCATTCCAGCAAGTTGGAATTCATATTCAAAATCAGATACAGCTCTTAAACCCCGTATAATAATAGATGCATTAAATTTTTTGCATAATTTAACAGTAAGATTTTCAAAAGAAACAATATGAATTTTATTTTTTTTAAGTTTTAAATCTTTAAATAATGATTTTTTTAAAATTTCTATTCTTTCATCCATGGAAAATAAATAATCTTTATCTGATGATTCTGAGATAGCAACAACAAGTTTGTCTACAATTTTTAAGGATTTTTTAATTATGTCGATATGTCCAAAAGTTATTGGATCGAATGTTCCTGGATATANACCAATTCTATTCATTATAAAATATTATCATCAATTTTTATTGCAGAAACAACTTTTTCTTCTCCAGATAATTTGATTATTCTCACACCCTGTGTATTTCTGCCTGCAATTCTTATTTCTTTAACGGGGCATCTAATAACTCTACCTTTGTCGGTTGATAAAATTATTTCGTCATCATTTGATACTATAAGTGTTGATGTTACGTTTCCGTTTCTCGCCGAATTAATTATACCTATAATGCCTTTGCCGCCTCTATTAGTTACTCTGAAATCATGATATGAGGTTCGTTTACCATATCCATTTTCTGAAATAGATAATATAAATTTATCCAAATTTTCTTTTTTAGCTCCATTTTTTTTGATTAAAGCTTGGTTTTCTTTATTATTATTATTAACAACGGAGAGCGACATTACAGTGTCTTTTTCTGACAAATCTATTCCCCTTATTCCCTTTGAGGATCTTCCTTTAAATAATCTTAATTTTTTCGACATAAAACGAATACATTTTCCAAATTTGGTACCTAGAATAATATCTTGATCCTCACGACATTTTTCAACTCCAATAATTTTATCATTCTCATCAAGTTTCATCGCTATTTTTCCACTAGCATTAATATTTAAAAAATCTACCAAAGAATTTTTTCTCACTTTGCCACTACTAGTAGCAAAAACGACATAAAGTTTTTTCCACTCATCTTCATTTTCAGGTAAAATCATCGTAGATGTGATTGATTGATTAGTTTTTAAAGGCAAAAGATTAAACAAAGATTTACCTTTAGAATTTAAACTCCCTTTAGGTATTTTCCAAGCTTTAAGCTTATAAGCTAAACCTTGCGATGAAAAAAACAAAACTTGACTATGCGAGTTACCTGATAAGATTCTAACAACAAAATCCTCATCTCTTGTTGTGATACCAGTTTTTCCTTTACCACCTCTTTTTTGAGTTTTAACTGAAGCAAGAGAACCTCTTTTGATATAACCCTGGTTGGTTAAATTTATAACCACAGACTCTTTTTGAATTGTTTCTTCAATATTATAATTTAAAACTGCATCAATAATTTTCGTCCTTCTTTGAACAGAGAACTTAGATTTTATTTCTTCTAATTCTTTTATGATTAAAGTAAATAATTCCTTCTTTGATTTAAGAAGCTTATTAAAATATATAATCTGTTCAGATAGTTTTTTAATTTCTGTTTCAATTTCAGCAATTCCAAAGGCAGTAAGTTTTTGTAATCTAAGTTCTAAAATTGCATCAACTTGTTGATTACTGAGTTGGTATTTAGTAACAGACTGTTTTTTTTCAATCAAGGATATAAGCTTAGTACTTTTTTTAACAGTCCATTTTTTATTTATAAGATTTTTTTTTGCTGACTCTGTATCTTTAGAAGACTTAATAATTTTTATTATTGAGTCAATGTTTTCAACGGCGGTCGCGATACCGATAAGAATATGTGCTCTTTCTTCGGTTTTTTTTAAATCAAATTTAATTCTTCTTACAACGGTTTTTTCTCTAAAATCTACAAACTCTGAAATGAATTCTTTTAAATTTAATACTTTGGGTCTTCCATTTACAATTGCCAAGGTATTAAAGCCAAAAGAAGACTCGATAGATGTTAATTTATAAAGTTGTCTTTTTATTGTTTCTGGTTCAACACCCCTTCTAAGGTCAATAACAACTCTAATACCATCACGATTTGATTCATCTCTAATATCACTGATGCCCTCAATTTTCTTTTCTCTTGAAAGTTCAGCAATTTTTTCATTTAAAATAGATTTATTCACTTGATATGGAATTGATTTTAAAATTAATCTTGATTTACCATTTTTAAGTGACTCCTCTCCTATTTCTCCTCTTATTTTAAATGAACCTCTTCCTTTGTTATATCCTTGCTTAATTATATCTTTACCAATAATGATACCGCCTGTTGGAAAATCTGGCCCTGGAATATGCTTCATTAATTGAGAGATTGTTATGTCTCTATTTTTAATTAAATCAATTGTTCCACTTATAACTTCACCTAAATTATGTGGCGGGATACTTGTAGCCATGCCAACAGCAATACCGCCAGCTCCATTTACTAATAAATTTGGATAGTGTGAAGGAAGAACTACTGGTTCCTTCTCTGTGTCGTCATAATTATTTCTGTAATCAATAGTATTTTTTTCTAAACCGTCTGTTAAAAATTGTGAAACTTTAGAAAGTTTGGTTTCAGTATATCTCATTGCAGCAGGCGGATCACCATCGATTGATCCGAAGTTTCCTTGACCTTGTATTAAAGGTAAACTCATTGAAAAATCTTGAACTAATCTTACAAGAGCATCATAAACGGCCTGGTCACCATGTGGGTGATATTTACCTATTACGTCACCAACGATTCTTGCAGATTTTCTAAAAGGTTTGCTCCAGTCATACCCGCCCTTGTACATAGCATATATTATTCTTCTATGAACAGGTTTAAGACCATCCCTTACATCAGGTAATGCTCTACTAACAATTACACTCATTGCATAGGACAAATACGATGAGCTCATTTCTTGATGAACAAAAATAGATTTCGGTAATGGACTATTTGTTATCTCTGATTTTTGCATTTAATTAAAATGGAATTTCGTCGTCTAGATCTGGATTTTCTTGTGANATTTGGTCGTTTGGTAGATTGCTTTTGTCTTGATTATTCTCAGAATTTTTCATGGATTGGTTATTACCACCCAACATTGTTAAGGATGAATTAAATCCTTGTAAAACAACTTCCGTTGAATATTTATCTTGTCCTAATTTTTCATCCCGCCATTTTCTCGTACTCAATTGCCCTTCTAAATAAACATTTGCACCTTTTTTTAAATATTGTTGAACTATGTTAACTAATCCTTCGTTAAAAATCACAATTCTATGCCATTCAGTTTTTTCTTTTCTTTCGCCAGTTGATTTATCTTTCCAGGTTTGACTGGTAGCAATACTTAACCTTGCGACGTTTTTACCATTAACCATTTGCTTGATTTCTGGGTCTGCTCCCAATCTACCTATTAGTTGAACCTTGTTTAAACTTCCTGACATAATAANTTAGATTTATTATATTGATAAAANATAANTATAGCATATTTACATTGTAAATATAAGCTCATTCTGTTTTAAAGTGTGNAAAAGATGTTGAAAAAGATATTGATTAAAGGGGCTAAAGAGCACAATTTAAAAAACATCTCTTTGGAAATTCCAAAAGATAAATTAGTAGTCATAACNGGCCTNTCAGGATCAGGAAANTCATCNCTNGCTTTNGACACAATTTACGCTGAAGGNCAAAGAAGATATGTNGAGAGTCTNTCTGCTTACGCTAGGCAATTTTTAGANAAAATGAAAAAACCAAATGTTGATTTAATNGANGGGTTAAGTCCCGCTATTTCAATAGANCAAAAAAATGCTCCGAAAAATCCNAGATCTACAGTTGCTACTGTAACTGAAATTTATGATTATATGNGAGTTCTTTANGCNAGAATTGGAATACCNTATTCTCCATTTACAGGNAAACCAATAGTTTCNCAATCCGTAAGTGATATGGTTGATAAGGTAAAAGCACTACCTAAAAGCTCAACTATTTTTCTTTTNTCGCCAGTGGTCAGGGGTAGAAAAGGCGAATACAAAAAAGATATTTTAAATTACAAAAAGAGAGGATTTCAAAAAATTAAAGTTGATGGTGAGTATTATGATATCGATGACTTTCCAAATTTAAACAAAAAGGTTAAACATGATATATCAATAGTCATTGATAGAATTGTTTTGAATTCTAAATTAGGAAATAGATTGGCAGATAGTATTGAAACGGCCTTAAAACTATCAGACGGTCTACTTATTGCTGAATACGAAAACGAGACGATTCCAAAGAAATTTAGAAAGAAAGAAAGTATAACTTTTTCATCTAAATTTTCATGCCCAGAAAGCGGTTTTACAATTGAGGAAATAGAACCTCGCCTTTTCTCTTTTAATAGCCCCTTTGGTGCATGCGAAGAATGCGAAGGTATAGGTCACAATCTGAATGTTGATGCTAACTTAGTTGTATCAGATAAAAACAAAAGTATTGCAGATGGCTGTATTGAGCCTTGGGCTAAATCTTCATCCATGTATTATGCACAAACATTAGCATCTATAGCA
>NHIT01000006.1 GCA_002171925.1 Candidatus Pelagibacter sp. TMED196
ACAATGTTATCGGAGTATTAATTTATTGATATTTAAGCAATGGCAACAAGCAGAGATGATTTTGGAATAGCTATTCGCTCTGCCTTGCTGCAGAGAGGAGCAAAACAAAAATTTTCTCTTTTTGCTTTAATATTAGCTTCCATTTTAGTTTTTACTTTAGACAATTTAGAAATCAAACCCATCAAAGTTTTAAGAGGTGTAATAAATGACGGGGTATATCGTTTATCTGCCATAACTTCTTCTCCAATATCATTTGCATCAGCCTCAAAAAATTTTTTATCAACCCATCTAAATATTTACAAAGAAAATGAGGAATTAAAAAAGAAAATTGAAATACTTCAAAAGAATAGATTTGACACTCTTTATCTTCAAACAGAAAATAATAAATTACAAGAAGTTTTAGATTTAGACAAAACAACCTCCTATACAACAGTTGGTGCAAAGATTATGCTAGACAAAAACAGTCCATACTTAAACTCAGTTATAATAAATAAAGGATCAAATGTCGGTATACAACTTGGAATGCCAGTATTGAGCAAAGGAAATTTAGTTGGAAGAATAGTTGAAGTTAATTATATTTCATCAAGAATTTTATTATTGAATGATCTTAATAGCAAGATTCCTGCAGTAATTTCTCCATCAGGAGAACAGGCCATTCTATCTGGTATTGGCCAAAAAAACCCAACATTAGAATATCTTCCTGATGATTTTCAAATCATAGATGATCTTACAGTTTATACATCTGGCAAAGATGGTGTCTTATTTCCAGGAATTTCAATTGGAAAAGTCTTATTGGATCAAGATGATGAAAGTGATGAGGGCAGAATTAGAGTTAAACTTTTTAGCGAACCTACCCAGATTCTTTATGTTAATGTTGTTTTAGATAAATCAAATGATGAAGAGGCAAAGTAAATGGCTATAAATGTAAAAGGATTTAAAGATGGTTTATTAAGATCGTTACCATTAATTATACTTATTTATGTTAGTATTTCAGAATTTCAAACTCAGTTTTATTACTGGAAAATCTTTTCTTTTAATCTTCAATTTATAATAATTTATTATTGGGTTTTAAGGGATCCATCTATTTTAGGATATGGTTTTATATTTTTGTGTGGATTAATGAATGATGTAGTATTGAGCTTAAATCTTGGAACAAGTCCACTTTCCTACTTATTTGTATCTCTTGTAGCTGCATATATAAGAACAGCAACTGTAAGAAGCACTTTAATATCTGATTGGTTTACATTTGTAATTGCAATTATGGGGGGCAATTTTATAACTTTTATTCTAATTAAAAATTTCTCAGATGTTGGTGTAAATTATACTGATTTTTTCTATAACTCTTTATTCACGTTCATATTATATCCAGTATTTTGGGCGATTTTTGAATTATATAAGAGAGGTATTTCATTGAGGGTTTATGATTAATTCAACTGGCGAAAGTAAATCAAAATTAATAGGCAGAAGAATGTTTATAATTTCAGCAGCAAAGGCTGTCGTTGTATTTGGTATTCTAGGAAGACTAGTATCACTACAAATTAACGAGAGCAAAAAGTACAAAACTTTATCTGATAAAAATAGATTTAGAGAATGGAAATTTTCACCTCCCAGAGGAACAATAAATGATTATTATGGAAAACAAATAGCTTCGAATAAACAAGTTTACCAACTACATATTATTCCTGAAAATTCAGAAAATATAGAAAATTTAATTTTTAGATTGAAGAATGTTTTAAATTTAACAGACAAGAAGGTTTTTAAAATTAGAAGAAAAATAAAAACACAAAAACCCTGGGATCCTGTTGTTATATCTGACAATCTTACATGGTCAGAATTCTCAAGAATTAATTTATTTTTGCACGAACTTCAAGGTGCAGAACCAATAGTATCAGTTGCAAGACTTTATACCGAACCTTCTTCGGCTCATGTTGTTGGTTATGTTTCCAAAGCAAGTAAAAAAGATTTACAAAATAAAGAATATTTAAAAGATAAAATTACCACAAGTACAAGAGTTGGAAAAACAGGACTTGAAAGCAAATTAGACATCCAAGTTTTAGGTGATGTTGGTTATAAAAGATACGAGGTTAATGCTTATGGAAAAAGAATAAAAGAAATCTCAATTAATCCTGGAAAATCTGGAAAGAATTTTAAGACCACTTTAGATCAGGAGGTTCAGGAATTAGCATCCAATTTACTTAAAGATAAATCAGGTTCGGTTTGCGTAATGGATATCTACAAGGGCGATATTGTTGCAATGGTTTCCTCACCTGTTTTTGATGCAAATCAATTTGTTCATGGAATAAACAATGAAAATTGGAATAAGCTCATCAAACACAGAGACAAACCACTCATCAATAAATCTTTAGCTGGTCTTTATCCACCAGGTTCCACAATAAAAAGTTTAGCTGTAATAAGCGCATTAGAAAATGATGTTTTTAATCCAAAAACTGTAATTCGATGCAATGGTTCAATAGAACTTTATGGTGAAAAATTTCACTGTTGGAAAAAAAAGGGACACGGTTTTATGGATATGAGAGAAGGCCTTAAACAATCATGCGACGTATATTTTTATGAAGTAGCAAGAAAACTAGGTATAGACAGACTGTCAGATACCGCAAAAAAATTTGGCTTAGGTGAAAAAGTTTTAGATGGTTTTATAGAGGAGAAAACTGGAATTGTGCCAGACACATCTTGGAAGAAAAAGTATATTGGTAAAAATTGGTATTTAGGAGAAACATTGCACGCGGGTATCGGACAAGGATATTGGCAATCATCACCAATGCAACTATGTTTGATGACCGCTCAAATTGCAAATGGAGGATATAAAATAAAACCAAGAATTATTTTAAATGATGACGAAAGTAAAAAATTTACCGACCTAAATCGATTTATTGAGGATAGAAAATTATTTGCCGATGATGTTGTTAGTCTTTATGATTTCATCTCAAAATTTAAGTACAAAAGTTTATTTAGAAACCCAGAAAATATCAAATTCGTAATTGATGCCTTGTATGGTGCAACGAATGAACCAGGTGGAACTTCTTATGGATCAAGATTAACAAAAAAAGGATTTATTTTTGCCGGAAAGACAGGAACATCACAAGTAAAAAGATTTACTGCAAGGCAAAGGGAGCTTGAAGTTAAAAATGAAGATTTGCCTTATGAAGATAGAGATCATGCTTTATTTGTTGCATTTGCTCCTTTCAAAGATCCAAGATATGCAATTAGTGTTGTTATCGAACATGGGGGTTCTGGAAGTAAAAGCGCAGCTCCAATTGCAAAAAAAGTCATAAAGAAAGTTTTGGAAAGACATCCTTTAAGAGAAGCACAGGCTAATGGAGAGATAGTTTAATGTTTAAGCAAGGAAGTATTCAATCACATTTAAATTTAAGAGACAAAATATTTGCAATGGATTTTATATTGCTGAGCTGTATTATAATTTTGGGATTAATTAGTTTCTTTGCAATGTATTCCACCGATGGCGGAGAATTTGCTTATCACACAAAAAGTCATATTTTGAGATTTTTTGTGTTTTTCTTTTTATTTTTCGTAGCTTCATTTTTTAAAACAAATTTTTGGTATAGTACAAGTATCCCTGTATATATTGGAATCCTAATTCTATTAATCTTGGTAAAATATTTTGGTTTAACTTCATCAGGCTCTCAAAGATGGTTAGACCTTTACTTTTTAAACTTGCAGCCTTCAGAATTAATGAAAGTTGGTTTGATATTATTTTTAGCAAATTATTATCACAGAATTTCTNCAGGAGATGTAAATAGAGTTAGATTTTTATTTAAGCCTCTTGTTGCTTTAATAATTCCATTTATATTAGTTGTGACCCAACCAGATCTNGGNACTGCTTTTTTAATTGGTGTTGGGGGTTTNATTGTCATTTGGCTAGCAGGGGTCAAAATGAAGTATTTTACTTACTTTGGTTTAATTTTGGTCTCTTTAACCCCGATTGCAATTTCTTTTTTAAAACCTTATCAAAAATCAAGAATCTTAACTTTTTTAGATCCAAGCAGNGACCCTTTAGGNGCAGGNTATCAAATTACTCAATCCAAAATAGCNATNGGTTCNGGTGGTTTNTTTGGNAAAGGTTTTNTNAANGGNTCTCAAAGTTATNTNGATTANTTNCCAGAAAAACATACTGATTTTATNTTTACTTTATTTTCTGAGGAATTTGGNTTTTTTGGNTCCTCNANAGTNTTNGCANTATATGTNATNATGACNATGAGAATNGTNTCNATTGGNAATATGGTTAGAGANACTTTTTCNAAACTNTATTGTTACAGTTTTGCTACNGCNTTTTTTATNTATGTAGCTGTAAANATGGGCATGGTTCTNGGTNTNATNCCNATTGTTGGNGCNCCTTTNCCTATNNTNTCNTATGGAGGGTCNTCAATGTTNGCNATGATGTTGGGTTTAGGGATAGCTATGAGTTGTAAAATCCACAAAGATTTATCAATTAATTAGTTGCTTTTCTTACAATAATTTGCTGAAATTAAAGAAAAAATAAAATGTTTGGATCAAAAAAAAAGAACACACCAAGGCCACTAAACGACAGTGGTAGATCGCAAGTAAGCGAGGCCTTTTCTTTAGAGGGAACACTGAGAACATCAGGTGCAATCGATATTGCAGGTTTAATAAAAGGCCCAGTTTTTGCAAATGATTTAATTATAAAAGAAACGGGTTCAATAATTGGACCGGTTGAAGCGGACAGAATTGAAATTTACGGACATCTTGAAGGAAAAATTTTAGCAAAATCAATAATCATCGGCAGTTCAGGAGTTGTTAAAGGAGATATTTTATTTAGTGAGTCCTTAAAGACTGAAGAGGGTGCAGATATAAACGGATATTTAAAGAAAACTGAAAGCACAAGTATGGAAGCCGCACAAAATGAATTCAAACTGGATACAATTGAGTCCAGTGGATTGAAAGAAAAAGATAAAGAAAAACCTAAAAAGTCCAAACCGAAAATAGTTGCTAGCAACTAAATTAAAGCAGTACAATCTATCACAGTTAAATAATAAGATTTTTGATTTAAACTAAACTTATGTCAGATAAAGCGTGTTCGTCAGTAGGAATTGTCGGAGCTGGTATTCAAGGGGTTTGCACAGGTCTTCAATTACTTAAAAAAAATATTCCAACTACAATATTTGATAAAAATGATCCAGGTTCTATGGCGTCATATGGAAACGCGGGACATTTCTCCCCATATGCTGTTGTACAATTAAATAGACCAGACATTTTGTATGATGTCCCAAAAATGCTCATGAGTTCATCTGGACCTTTAGCGCTTAAATGGAACTATATTCCGAAAATGCTGCCATGGATTTTTCAGTATTTGAAAAATTGTAATCAAAAGTCGATGTTACACACTGCAAAATATATGAACCAAATCTTGAGTATCTCAATGGATGCTTATGAAGAAATTTTTCAAGAGATTGATATGACTAATTTAATAGAACAAAAGGGTATTATTTATGTTTGGACAAATAAAAATCTTAAAAGCAGGGAGATGGAGATTAAAATTAGAAATGATTTAGGTGTTGAACAAAAAATATTAAACGTAAAAGAAATTCTAGACTTGGAACCTAATTTAAAACCAGTTTTTTCAGGTGGATGTTTTTATGATTACGCCTATCACGCAAAAGATCCTCAGGGGATAACAAAAAAAATATTTGAACTTTTTTTAAAGCGTGGAGGAAAATTTATTAAACAAGATGTTAAATCTGTTAACCAAACAGGAACAAATAAAACAATTATTAAAACCGATGAAAAAGATTATCAGTTTGAAAAATCAGTTATTGCCTGTGGCGCATTCTCAAAAAAATTCACAGATCAATTAGGAGAAAAAATTCCACTTGATACAGAGAGAGGTTATCATGTTCATTTTAAAAGTATGGAAAATTTATTAAGTAGACCTGTTATTTTTTTAGATAGAGGTTTTGGTTTGACACCTATGAACCAAGGTCTCCGAGCTGTTGGTACAGTAGAGTTGGGTGGATTAAAAAATCCATTATCAAAAAAAAGAATTCAATATATTGTTAATTGTGCTAAAGAACTTCTGCCACAACTAGGAGATCATGAAGATGAATGGTTAGGTTTTAGACCAACATTACCAGATTTTTTACCAGTGATTGGTCCTTCAAAAAATAATCAAAATATAATTTATGCTTTTGGACATCATCACCTTGGTTGGACTCTTGGAGCAATAACTGGAAAAATTGTTTCTGGGATTTTAGCAAATGAAAAAACAAATTTAGATTTATCTCCCTATAACTCTTTAAGGTTCAGCTAATGATTAAAGTCGCTGTTTTGGATGATTATCAGAATGTTTTTAAAGAATTTATTGATATAGAAAAACACAAAAATAAATTTTCTTTTAAAACCTTTACAAATCCTTTTCAAAATGAAGATGAGGCAATTCTAGAATTAGAAAATTTTGATGTGATATTTGCCATGAGAGAAAGAACAAAAATATCTAAATCATTAATATCTGGCTTGAAAAACTTAAAATATATAATGACAAGTGGTATGAGAAATAAAGCTATAGATTTGGAAGAGGCCAAGAAAAGAAATATTATTGTTTGTGGAACCGAAATTAATTCTAATCCGACTGCTGAAATAACCTGGGCTTTAATTCTTGGTTTAATGAGAAACATGAAACAGGAAGTAGATAATATGTTTCAAGGATATTGGCAGACCACTATTGGTCTTGAACTTAAAGGAAAAATTCTAGGAATAATTGGATTGGGAAAAATAGGATCTCAAGTAGCAAAAATTGGTAAAGCTTTTGGAATGCAAGTTGTTGCTTGGAGTGAAAATCTTGATCTTTCAAATGCTAATAAACTTGGAGTACTGCCAATCAGTAAAGATGAATTATTTAAACAATCAGACATCATTTCATTACATGTTGTTTTAGGAGACAGATATAAAAATTTGATATCCGAGAAAGAACTTAAACAAATGAAAAAATCTTCATTTTTAATTAATACATCAAGAGGACCAGTAATTAATGAAAAAGATTTGGTTAAAGCGCTAGAAGATGATGTTATTGCCGGAGCAGGATTGGATGTTTACGATATCGAACCACTGCCTCAAGATCACAAACTTAGATTTTTACCCAATGCTTTGTTACTACCCCACCTAGGTTATGTAACTGAGGAAAACTATTCTATTTTTTTTAATCAAATGATGGAAAATCTTGATGCTTGTCTTGCAGGAAAGCCAAAAAGACAGTTATAATAAAGGTAACTATCAGTTGTATTTTTGGTCATAATTTAAGTATATTTATCCACAGTTTTATGTTTGATTCGTTTTTGAGAGGAAGAGATGAAAAGAATACTTGTTTTATTATTTTTTGGTTTATTTTTAACTGGTTGTTACTCCAGCTCATTAACTATGGTTGGTCCTGCAACAGGAGTAGCTTCTGGAAAAGTTACTGAGACTGCTTTAAGCAGCTCATTTAATTACGCTGTAAAAAAACAAACAGGTAAAACGGCAACCGAACACATCCTGAGCGAGAGTCAAAATAGAAAAATTGCACAAACTAAAGCTAAGATTAACCCTTGTAAAACAA
This sequence comes from Candidatus Pelagibacter sp. TMED196, assembly GCA_002171925.1. Next base: position 7,586 of record NHIT01000006.1, read on the forward strand.
ACGAGTCTCTATGTGTAATGTTAAAAACCAGAGTTAATAAGATG
>NHIT01000007.1 GCA_002171925.1 Candidatus Pelagibacter sp. TMED196
TGCAGCAGCAGGTGGTAAAGGTGGACTTGGAAATACTAGATTTAAAAGTTCAACAAATAGAGCACCTAGAAAATTTACAAAAGGNANAAAAGGTGAGGAATTTTGGATTTGGNTACAACTTAAAACAATTGCTGATATTGGAATAATTGGTTTNCCAAATGCAGGCAAATCAAGTTTACTTGCTTCGATAACTTCCGCAAACCCNAAAATTGCTAATTATAAGTTTACAACTATAAATCCTAATTTNGGTGTTGCAATGTATGATGACAAAGAGATCACATTGGCCGATATACCAGGATTAATCGAAGGAGCACATGCTGGNGTTGGTTTAGGTATAAAATTTTTAAAACACGTTGAAAGATGTAAAACACTGTTNCACTTAATTGATATTTCNGAGGAANATTTGATTAATTNTTANAAACAAATTAGAAAAGANTTAGGTGAATATAGCAAGGAGTTATTAAGAAAAAAAGAGATNATAGTATTAAATAAAGTCGANTTATTATCAAAAGAAGANGCCAGANATAAGAGGAAGAAATTTGATGAAAAATTAAAGAAAAANGTAATTGANTTATCTACATTAGATAAACAATTAATTTCTAAATTAAAAATNAAATTACTTAAAAATGTATCTTGAAAATTCNAAAACCATTATTGTTAAAATAGGATCGTCATTAATTATTGATAATAAAAAAGTAATTCGAAAAGAATGGTTATTGGANTTTGCAAAAGATATCAAAAATTTAAGAAAAAAAAATAAAAATGTTATTATAGTAAGCTCGGGTGCAATNGCNCTNGGTTGTAANAAATTAAANATAATTAAGAAAAAACTTAAGATAGATCAAAGTCAAGCTGTAGCNTCTNTAGGNCAAATCGAGTTAATGAATTTATTTAAAGAAGTTTTTGCTATTCAAAAAATTAATATCTCNCAAATATTNCTCACNCTCGAAGATACTGAAAAAAGAAGGAGAGCTATAAATGCTAAAAGGACCATTGAAAATTTATTTAAACTTAACTTTNTTCCAATAGTAAATGAAAANGATACTATTGCGACTTCCGAAATTAAATATGGAGATAACGATAGACTTGCCTCAAGAGTTGCCCAAATTTCTGATGCAGATTGTCTAATTCTATTGTCGGATGTGGATGGACTTTACACAAAAAATCCNAAAATTCATAAAGATGCCAAGTTAATAAAAAAGATCGAAAAGATAGACCAAAATATAATTAAATTAGCATCAGGAAAAACTAGTGAATATGGATCAGGTGGTATGAGAACTAAAATTGACGCAGCTAAAATATGTGCGCTCTCAGGATGTAAAATGGCAATAGCAAATGGATTAAAAGAAAGACCTTTGAGCAGTATTATAAATAAAAAAATATGTACTTGGTTTATTCCTAAAATTTCAAAGTTAGATGCCAGGAAAAAATGGATTGCTAGCACTTTATATACAAAAGGACATTTAAAAATTGATGAAGGGGCACAAAATGCTTTAAAAAAAGGCAAGAGTTTACTAGCTGCAGGTGTAAAAAGTGTGGAAGGTTCATTTAATAAAGGTGATCAAATAAAAATCATTGGGAGAAACAATGAAGAACTAGCAATAGGTTTAAGCTCTTTTTCATCTGAAGAGATTAGGATAATAAAAGGTCATCAGTCTAATAGAATTGAAGAATTTTTAGGTTATAAAACAAAATCTGAAGTTATACACAAAGATGATATGGTGGAAATTTAGGATGAAAAAATATTTACAGAAATTAGGCAAGGAGTCTAAAAAAGCGACTTTAAAAAAAATAGATACAAAAACAAAAAATAAAGTTTTACTAAAATTTAGTTATTTATTAAAAAAAAATTCTAATAAAGTTTTAAGACAAAACAAAAAGGACATAAAATTTGCTAAATTAAAGAATATTAATAAAAATCTGATTGCAAGACTTGAAGTAAACAAATCAAAGCTTAGTTCAATAATTAAAACAATAATTGATATAACTAAACTAAAAGACCCGGTTGGAGTCATTTTAGATAGATGGCAAAGACCAAATGGTTTAAAAATAGAGAAAATATCCATTCCAATAGGTGTAATTGCTGTAATTTATGAGAGCAGACCTAATGTTACTGTAGATCTTTCTTGTCTTTGTTTTAAATCTGGTAATTCAGTTATTCTCAAAGGAGGGTCCGAAGCTTTTTTTACTAACAAAATATTTATTAAATTATTTAGAGAGGCTTTAAAGGCATACAAAATAAATATGAATTATGTTCAATTTGTTGAGAGAAAAGAGAGAAAAATTGTCAATCATCTCTTAAAAGATATGAAAAGTTATATCGATGTTATGATCCCAAGAGGAGGTAAAAACTTGGTCCAAACAGTAAAAAAATTATGCAACGTTCCTGTAATAGGTCACTTGGAAGGTATTTGCCATACATTTATTGATAAAAATATAGATATTAAAATGGCAAGGAATGTAGTTGTCAACGCAAAAATGAGGAGTGTTGGAATATGTGGTGCTACTGAAACTTTATTAATCCATAAAGATTGTCCGAAGAAAAAAATTAATTTGATAATTAATGATTTAAAAAATAATGGTTGTTTAATTTATGCAGACAAAAAAGTTAGAAAAATTTTTAGCGGTAATCTTAAAAAAGCAACTAATAAAGATTGGAATAAAGAATATCTTGATGCAAAAATTTCTGTTAAGATAGTTAAAAATGTTGTGGAAGCAGTCCAACATATCAATAAATTTGGAACCATGCATACCGACTCTATAATTACAAATAATATTACAAACGCTGATTATTTTACCAGAAATGTTACAAGTTCTATAGCCATGCATAATACGTCCACTCAATTTGCTGATGGGGGAGAATTAGGTTTTGGAGGAGAAGTTGGAATCTCTACCAATAAATTACCTCCAAGAGGTCCTGTGGGATTAAATCAATTAGTATCATTCAAATATCACGTAGCTGGTAATGGCCAAATTAGAAAATAGAATAAAATATAGTTTCAGAGAGAAAATAGGAATACTAGGGGGCACATTTGATCCTCCTCATATTGGCCATTTAAAGATTTCTCAGATAGCTAAAAAAAAATTCGATTTAAAAAGGATTATTTGGGCTATTACAAAAAAAAATCCCTTTAAAAAAAAAAGTCATTTTGATTTAAATAAAAGGATTAAACTTTCAAAAAATCTAACAAAAAAACAAAAATATATTAAAATCAGATTCTTGGAAAAGAAAATTAGTTCAAATAAGACAATAAGTCTTATTAGATATATCAAAAATAAAAATAAGAAAAAGAAAATTTATTTTTTATTAGGTGCAGATAATTTAGTAAATTTTCACAAATGGAATAATTGGAAAAAAATACCAAAAATTTGTAAAATAGTGGTTTTCGATAGAAACAATTTTAAAGCAAAAGCTAAAAAATCCCTTGCATATAAGTCATTTAAAAATAAAGGTCTTATTTTTGTTAATTTTAAAAAGGTCAACATTTCATCTTCTAAAATTAAAAATTTTTGATATGATTATTAATTAATGGTCAAAAAAACTAATCTGAAAAAATTAATAATTAAGACACTGGATAACAATAAAGCCCTTGATATTGTATTAATTGATTTAAAAGATAAATCCTCAATTGCAGATTTTATGATAATAGCAAGTGGAACATCTTCAAGACATATCCAGTCATTGTCAGAGCAGGTATTAGACAAATTTAAAGAAAATGGATTAAACCAATGTAGAATTGAAGGAAGAGACAGCACAGAGTGGAAGCTTGTTGATGGCATTGATATTATCGTTCATATTTTTAATCCAGAAAAAAGAAAATTTTATGAACTTGAAAAAATATGGTCTGAATTAATTCCTAAAGAAAGAATAATTGTTTGATGAATAATAAAAGAATATTTACCCTTATAATTTTATCCATTCTATTTTTTGGAAAAGTTAGCGCTCAAGAAGAAACTGTTTATGATAAAATAGATCTTTTTGGAGAAGTTTTAGATAAAATAAATAAGGAGTACGTTGAGGAAGTAAATCAATCAGATACTATGGATGCTGCAATTAACGGGGTTTTACAATCATTAGATCCATATTCCTCATATATGTCTCCAAAAAATTTAGAAGAGATGCAAACAGAAACTAGAGGTGAGTTCGGGGGTTTGGGTATCGAGGTTGGTATGGAAGCAGGTGTTGTCAAAGTTATATCGCCATTAGATAATTCGCCCGCAGAAAGAGAAGGGGTTAAAGCTGGAGACTATATTGTCAAAATAAATGATACTCAAGTTCAAGGGAAAACATTGAATGAAGCAGTTGAATTAATGAGAGGTCCGGTCGGATCAACTTTGGAAATTACTGTTAGGAGGATAGGATTAAGAAAATCATTAGTTTTTAATATAACTAGAGAGATTATCCAGGTTGCATCTGTAAAGTCAGAGGTGTTTGATGAAAAAATTGGATACATTCGTCTCACATCATTCAATGAAAATAGCGATAACCAAATTAAAAAAAAGATTAAAGATTTTAAAAATAATAAAAAGATAGAAGGCTATATTTTAGATTTAAGAAATAATCCAGGTGGATTACTTGGTCAAGCAATTAAAATATCAGATTTTTTTTTAGATGATGGTGAAATAGTGTCTACTAAAGGAAGAAAAAAAAACGAAAACCAAAAATGGTTTGCTAGAGAGGGTGATATTATTAACGGTAAGGCCCTTATAGTTTTGATAAATAAAGGATCTGCTTCTGCGTCAGAAATAGTTGCTGGAGCGTTAAAAGACCACAAACGTGCAGTGTTAGTTGGTGAAAAAAGTTATGGAAAAGGATCAGTTCAATCCATTATTCCTTTGAAAAATCGAGGTGCGATAAGATTAACTATATCAAAATATTATTTGCCATCAGGAAAGTCAATTTCTGAAGTTGGCGTGAGACCTGATATAACTGTTGAGGAGGAGTCTGATGACTTCCGAATTCTCTCAGAAAACGATAATCAACTTAAATTTGCTAGGAAATTATTTACCGGATAATTTTATGCATGAGAAATTTAAAAATTTACCCTTAAGAATGGGAGTTGGTATTATTCTTTTAAATAAAGATAACAAAGTTTTTGTAGCAAAAAGATTAGATAACCCAAATAATTATTGGCAGATGCCTCAAGGAGGTGTTGATGGAAACGANAAATTTTTGGATGCGGCGCTCAGGGAGCTTGAAGAGGAGACGGGTGTTAAAAATGTGGATTTAATAAAAGAAATTGATGGTTATCAAACATATTTTTTGCCTAAAAATCTTCTAGGTATAATTTGGAGAGGTAAATACAAAGGGCAAAAGCAAAAATGGTTTTGCATGAAATTTAAAGGCAACGACAAAGAAATTAACATTAAAACAAAAAAACCTGAGTTTTCAGAATGGAAGTGGGTAGATTTAGAGGAAATTACAAGTTGGGTTGTAGATTTCAAAAGTGAAGTGTACAAAAATTTGAAATTAGAGGTTAAAAAAATTATATTTAATTAGGATTTATAGAATTCAAGACTCCAATTTTTTGATCTAAAATATATTTTTCTTGGTCCTTAATATTTTCTTTTTTTAATCCTTCCTCAGCATCTTTAATAATTTTATCAATTTGATTTTTGTCGATTTTTTTTAAATCAAAAATATTACTAGTGAGTACTGATAAAGTATTATCTTTAAACTCAACGATACCATCATCTACATAAAAATTTAGATTCTCATTACTTGATTTTACATCAATAATTCCAGGTTTTAAGAAAGAAATTAATGGAATATGATCTTTTAATATGCCCATATATCCTTCAATAGCAGGAATAACCACTTCTTCAGTATCATTTTTTATTAAAATAGATTTTTCAGGACTTATTATTTCTAAATTAAATTGTTCCATTTAAGCTGCGGCCTCCTTTGCCATTTTTTCTGCTTTTTGAATCGCTTCTTCAATTGTGCCAACCATGTAAAAAGCGGCCTCGGGTAAATGATCATATTCACCTTTGCATATTGCATCAAATCCTTTTATAGTTGAGTCTAAATCAACAAGTTTTCCAGGGGACCCTGTAAAAACTTCTGCAACAAAAAATGGTTGGGATAAAAATCTTTGTATTTTTCTGGCTCTAGCAACTACTAACTTATCTTCTTCAGATAACTCATCCATACCTAGAATTGCAATAATATCCTGTAGAGATTTATATGTTTGTAAAATTTTTTGAACTTCTCTAGCAACTCTATAGTGCTCATCACCAACTATACGGGGATCTAAAATTCTTGACGTTGAGTCTAGAGGGTCNACTGCAGGGTAAATACCAATTTCAGCAATTTGTCTTGATAATACAGTTGTTGCGTCTAAATGAGCAAAAGAAGTAGCAGGTGCAGGATCTGTNAAATCATCAGCGGGTACGTAAATTGCCTGAACAGAAGTAATTGATCCTTTGTTTGTGGTAGTAATTCTCTCTTGCAAATTTCCCATATCTGTAGCTAAGGTTGGTTGGTATCCGACTGCTGAAGGAATTCTGCCAAGTAAAGCCGATACTTCCGAGCCTGCTTGTGTAAATCTAAATATATTATCGACAAAGAAAAGAACGTCTTGTCCCTCTTGATCTCTAAAGTACTCCGCAACTGTCAAGCCTGTTAAGGCTACTCTAGCTCTGGCTCCAGGTGGTTCGTTCATTTGTCCGTATATAAGCGCAGCTTTTGATCCTGTTCCCTCAGGTTTTATAACACCGGACTCAATCATTTCATGATAAAGATCGTTTCCTTCTCTTGTTCTTTCTCCCACTCCAGCAAAAACTGAAAAACCACCATGTGCTTTTGCAACATTGTTAATTAATTCCATAATAAGNACAGTTTTTCCTACCCCTGCGCCTCCAAATAAACCTATTTTTCCACCTTTTGCATATGGCGCTAAAAGGTCAATAACTTTTATGCCAGTCACTAATATTTCTGTTTCAGTTGATTGATCATTAAATTCAGGTGCTGCTCTATGAATTGGCCAGCTTTCGCTAGTCTTCACATCCCCCTTTTCATCAATTGGTTCACCAATTACATTGATAATTCTCCCTAATGTTTCAGGTCCAACAGGAACTTTAATTGGAGAGCCAGTATCTATAACTTCATCACCTCTTTTAAGACCCTCTGTTGCATCCATAGCTATTGTCCTTACACTAGACTCCCCAAGATGTTGTGCCACTTCTAATACAAGTCTGTTACCATTATTATTACATTCTAAAGCTGTTAAAATTTCTGGTAACTCTCCATCAAATTTAACATCAACTACCGCCCCAATAATTTGTGTGATATTTCCTTTTTTCATATTATAAACTTTCCGCTCCTGAAATTATTTCAATTAATTCTTTTGTAATTGCAGCCTGACGACTTCTATTATACTTAATAGTTAGTTTGTCAACCATATCACCTGCATTNCGGGTTGCATTATCCATCGCACTCATTCTTGAGCCTTGTTCGCTAGCTGAATTTTCTAACATTGCTTTAAAGATTTGAGTTGAAATATTTTTAGGTAATAAATTCAATAAGATTTCATCTTCATCAGGNTCAAATTCNTAATTTTGCTCTGATGTCTCATTTTTTTTCTCAGAAGTTTTTAGTGGNATAATTTGTTGCTCCTGGGGTATCTGAGTTATTACATTTTTAAATTGATTATAAAAAATTGTACATATATCAAATTCTTTTTTTTCAAACTTTTCAATTATAATTCTTCCTACTTTATCAGCATCGAAATAATTTGCATTTTTTGACTCTTTAAAAGTAATTCTTTCAATAATATTGTCTTTATAAAGTCTCTTAAGTTGATCATATCCCTTGGAGCCAACTGTAATAATTTTTAATTCTTTGTCATTATTAGAAAGTTTCTGAAAAAAAGCTTTTGCTTTTTTTATTATATTCGAATTAAATCCACCACATAATCCTCTATCTGCTGTCATTACAACACAAAGATGCACCTTATCTTGTCCTGTACCAGCTAAAAGTTTTGGAGCATTTTCAAAATCTGAAATACTGTTTGAGAGGTTAAATATAATATTGTTCATTTTTTCAGAATACGGTCTTCCACGTTCTGCGTTCTCCTGTGCTTTTCTTAATTTTGCTGCAGCAACCATTTTCATTGCTTTAGTAATCTTTTGAGTAGATTTAACACTTGATATTCTTTTTTTTAAATCGTCTAAACTTGCCATTTCAATTAAAATTCTTCTT
>NHIT01000008.1 GCA_002171925.1 Candidatus Pelagibacter sp. TMED196
GTAAGGGTTCGATTCCCTTTACCCGCTCCAAAAATTAATAAATATAAAGTGAGGAAAAAAAAGTAATGTCGAAAGAAAAGTTTAATAGAAACAAACCACATTGTAATATTGGTACAATTGGTCATGTAGACCATGGTAAAACAACTCTAACTGCTGCGATAACAAAAGTGTTATCATCAACTGGAGGAGCAAATTTTGTAGCTTACGATCAAATAGATAAAGCTCCAGAAGAAAAAGAAAGAGGAATAACTATTTCTACGGCTCATGTAGAATATGAAACCGAAAAAAGACATTATGCTCACGTAGATTGTCCAGGCCATGCTGACTATGTAAAAAATATGATTACTGGAGCAGCTCAAATGGATGGAGCTATTCTAGTTGTAAATGCAGCTGATGGACCAATGCCTCAGACAAAAGAACATATTCTTTTAGCTAGACAAGTTGGTGTACCAGCTATTGTAGTTTATTTGAACAAAGTTGATCAAGTTGACGACAAAGAGATGATAGAATTAGTGGAAGAGGAAATAAAAGAATTATTAACTTCTTATAAATTTCCAGGTGATAAAACGCCTATAGTCAAGGGTTCAGCTCTTGCAGCAGTAGAAGATAGAGATGAAGCAATTGGAAAAAATTCTATTGTAGAACTGATGAAAGCTGTTGATGATTTTATACCACAACCTGATAGACCAAAAGATAAACCGTTTTTAATGCCTGTGGAGGACGTATTTTCTATTTCAGGTAGAGGAACAGTTGTAACAGGTAGAGTAGAACAAGGGGTTGTTAAAACTGGTGAAGAAATTGAAATAGTTGGTATTAGAGATACAAAAAAATCTGTCTGCACAGGTGTTGAAATGTTTAGAAAACTATTAGACACAGGTGAAGCTGGAGATAATATTGGAGCCTTATTAAGAGGTGTAGAAAGAACAGATGTTGAAAGAGGTCAAGTTTTATGCAAACCTGGATCTGTCACACCACATACTAAGTTTGAAGCTCAAGCATATGTATTAAAAAAAGAAGAGGGAGGTAGACATACTCCATTCTTCACAAAATATAGACCACAGTTTTATTTTAGAACAACAGATGTCACAGGTGAAGTTGAGCTTCCAGCAGGAACTGAAATGGTTATGCCTGGTGATGATGCTAAATTTACTGTAAAATTAATTACACCAATAGCGATGAGTGAAAAATTAAATTTTGCAATCCGTGAAGGTGGAAGAACTGTAGGAGCAGGAGTAGTAACAAAAATTATAGAGTAAACTCCTATAGGAGTGTAGCTCAATTGGTAGAGCGCCGGTCTCCAAAACCGGAGGTTGGGGGTTCGATTCCCTCCGCTCCTGCCAAAAAATTATTATGAAAAACCCTTTAAAATTTATACAAGAAGTAAAACAAGAAGCTTTTAAAGTAACATGGCCTACTGGCAAGGAAACTTTGCAAGGAACGCTAATGGTGATTGCTATGGCTGTTATTGCATCTATATTTTTTTTATTACTTGATCAATTATATAAGTTTTTATTGGACCTTTTATTAAATTTAGGAATATAATGAAAAGCTGGTACATAGTTCAATCTCACTCAAATTTTGAAAATAAAGTAGCTAAACAAATTAAGGAAGAGTGTGATAAACTTGAAATTTCTGAAAAAATTGATGAAATAGTAGTTCCTACTCATAATATAACTGAGGTAAAAAGAGGAAAAAGAGTTCAAAGAAAAAAAAAATATTTTCCAGGTTATGTATTGATCAAATCTGAAATGGATGACAAAATCTACCATATGATAAAAAATTTAAAAAAAGTAAGCGGTTTTTTAGGTTCAAAAGGTATACCTGTTCCAGTTTCTGACAAAGAAATTGATAGAATATTAGGACAAATTAAAGATGGAGTTGCTCAACCAAAATCTAGTATTGAATATACAATAGGAGAAAAAGTTCAAGTAATAGATGGACCATTTGCTTCATTTAGTGGTTTAATTGAAGACATAGATGAAGACAAATCTAGACTTAAAGTTTCTGTTTCGATTTTTGGTAGACCCACTCCAGTAGATTTAGAATATAACCAAGTTGAAAAGGTAAGTTAATGGCTAAAAAAGAAATTAGTGGTTACGTGAAACTTCAAATTAAAGGCGGTCAAGCTAATCCTGCACCTCCTGTTGGTCCGGCACTAGGTCAAAGAGGAATTAATATTATGGATTTCTGTAAGGCCTTTAATGAAAAAACAAAAAATTTTATGGGCAAACCTGTTCCGGTGATAATTACTGTATATAAAGATAAAAAATTCGACTTTATAATTAAATCACCCCCAGCATCACATTTCATTAAAGAAGCTGCAAAACTTAAGTCAGGTTCAAAAGAGCCAGGGCGACATATCATTGCATCAATTACCAAAAAACAAGCTGAGGAAATAGCCAAGAAAAAAATGGAAGATTTAAATGCGCATGATTTAAATGAGGCTGTCAAAATAATCTCTGGTTCAGCTAGATCTATGGGAATAGAGGTTAAAGAATAATGCCATCAAAAAGATACAAAAAATTACCTGAAAAGACAAATAGTTTAAAACCTGAGACAATAGATAATTTAATTCCAATAATTAAAAATAACTGCACTACTAAATTTGATGAGTCAATTGATTTAAGTATTCAAATAAATAATAAGCAAAAAAAATCTGAAATAAACCTAAGGTCGGTTGTAAATATGCCCGCTGGGAGTGGAAAGAAAATTAAAGTTGCTGTTGTATGTGAAGTGGATAAATTAAAAATTGCTGAAGAAAATGGTGCAGATGTTTTTGGAGGGGACGATTTTATAGAAAAAATAAAAGGTGGTGAATTAAATTTTGAAAAACTTATTTCCACACCAGCAATGATGATTAAATTATCAAAACTTGGTAAAGTTCTTGGACCAAAAGGACTTATGCCTAATCCAAAACTTGGTACAGTAACAGATGATATAAAAACTGCAATTTTAAATGCTAAGTCAGGCCAAGTTGAATTAAAAAATGATAAAGATGGTAATATTGGGTTAAGCTTAGGAAAAAAATCATTTGATAATGATAACCTTATTAAAAATTTCAATGCAATAATTGAAGCTTTGACCAAAGAAAAACTTAATAATACTCTTAAAGGAGATTTGATTAAAAATATATATATATCTTCAACAATGGGTACTTCTTACAAGCTTAAACTCAATAAAGGTATTTAATTTATGATGAATAAAGAAAGAAAAAAAAGTTACATTGAAGATATGAAATCTGATTTTGATAAATCAGATGCAGTAATTGTTACTCACTACCAGGGTCTTACTGTTACACAACTTGACGATCTTAGAAAACAAATGCGTGAACATGGTATAATTTTTAAGATTACCAAAAATAGGATAACTAAATTAGCATTAGAAAAAACAAGATGTAAAGATCTATCAGATTTATTTTCTGGCCCAACGGCAATTGCCCTTTCCAATGATGCAATACAATCTGCAAAAATATTAACAAGATTCTCTAAAGATCATCAAAACTTAAAAATTATTGGTGGAATCATGGGTAACGATATATTGGATTTAGCTGGGGTTCAAAATGTAGCAACATTACCAACATTAGACGAAGCAAGAGCTAAAATTGTTGGAATTTTAAGCTCTCCTGCGCAAAAAATCGCAAGTATTTTACTTGCACCAGCTTCAAAAATCGCTATTTTAGCGCTCGAAAAANNNAAAAAATAAACCTTACAAAAAAAATAAAATATTATGGCTGANNTAAATAAAATNATNGAAGATNTATCNAGNTTNACNGTTGTNGAAGCAGCTGANNTATCAAANCAATTAGAAGAAAANTGGGGAGTAACAGCAGCAGCAGCAGTAGCCGCAGCACCAGCAGTAGGAGGAGGAGCAGCACCAGCTGAGGAAAAAGACGAGTTTACAATTGTACTATCATCTGCAGGAGATAAAAAAATTAATGTTATTAAAGAAGTAAGAGCAATTACCGCTCTAGGATTAAAAGAAGCAAAAGATTTAGTTGAAGGTGCACCTAAAGATGTCAAAACAGGTGTTAGTAAAAAAGAGGCAGAAGAAATTAAAGCTAAATTAGAAGCAGCCGGCGCAAAAGTAGAACTTAAGTAAATTTAAAATTTAATTACTGATAGAAATATTAGTAACGGTACATTAATGCAATTATCTTTTACGGGTAAAAAAAATATTAGAAAAAATTTTGGTAAACTGAAAGAGAGTTTATCAATCCCCAATCTGATTGAAGTTCAAAAAAATTCATACAAAGAATTAACAGAATTTAAAGATGATACAAATCATCAAATGACAAAAGGTTTTGATAGAGTTTTTAAAAGTATTTTTCCGATAGAAGATATTAATGACAAAGGAACTTTAGAATATGTTTCTTACAAATTAGATAAACCTAAATTTGATACCGAGGAATGTATTCAAAGAGGCTTAACATATTCATCAGCATTAAAGTGTAATTTAAGACTTGTTGTTTATGAGATAGATCAAGAGAATAATACAAAAGACATCTTGTCTGCTAAAGAACAAGAGGTATATATGGGTGAAGTACCTATGATGACGCCAAGTGGAACATTTATAACTAACGGTGTTCAAAGAGTTGTTGTTAATCAAATGCATAGAAGCCCAGGAGTATTTTTTGATCATGATAAAGGCAAATCTCATGCTAGTGGTAAATTACTTTTTAATTGTAGAGTAATACCTAATAGAGGATCTTGGCTTGATTTTGAATATGATGTTAAAGATTACTTATATTTCAGAATAGATAGAAAAAAGAAAATATTAATTTCAACATTACTTTTGGCTCTTGGTTATTCTAAAAACGATATCGTTAATGAATTCTATGATAAAGAAGTTTTTTCTTTTGATGAAAAAATCCAAAAATGGAAAACTAAGTTTATACCTGATAATTACAAATCTAAAAATTTTTCTGAGGAAGTGATTGATGTAAAAACTGGAAAAGTAGTAATTAAAAATGGTGAAAAAATTAATTTCTTAACTGCTAAAAAATTAAATAACGACGGCCTAAATGAAATTTATGTTTCGAGTGAATCTTTGTTTGGTAAATTTTTGCACAAAGATATTGAAATAGGTGACGAGTCTCTCAGAATAGGAACTGAAATTAATGAAACAATTTTAGAAAAAATTCTAGAAGCTAAGGTCTATAAAATTGAAATATCTAGCACGAACTCTATAAATAAAGGACCATATTTGCTTACAACTATTCTTAATGATAAAAATCAAACTAAAAATGAGGCAATAACTGAAATTTACAAAGTTTTAAGACCTGGAGAACCACCAACAACTGAGATTGCAACTCAAATATTTAATAATTTATTCTTTAGTTCAGATCGATATGATCTTTCAGATGTTGGAAGAGTAAAAATGAATTCAAGACTAAACCAACAAGTTTCCGATAAAATTACTATATTAAGAAATGATGACATAATTGCAATAATTAGAAAAATGCTAGATCTAAGAGATGGAAAAGATGAGATTGACGATATTGATCATTTAGGTAACAGAAGAGTTAGATCTGTAGGCGAGTTAGTAGAAAATCAGGCTCGAATTGGCGTTTATAGAATGGAAAGAGCAATTAAAGAAAAGATGACTACATTGGACATAGAGTCTGCTATGCCTCAAGATTTGATAAACGCAAAACCATTAACTGTCTCACTTAAAGATTTTTTTGCAACTTCTCAATTATCACAATTTATGGACCAAACAAATCCTCTTTCAGAGATAACACATAAGAGACGTGTATCAGCATTAGGTCCAGGTGGCTTAACAAGAGAAAGAGCTGGTTTTGAAGTAAGAGATGTGCATCCAACGCATTATGGAAGAATTTGCCCTATAGAAACACCTGAAGGCCCAAACATTGGTTTAATAAATAGTTTATCAACTTATTCTAAAATTAATAAATATGGATTTATAGAAAGCCCTTATAAAAAAGTTAAAAACGGAGTTGTTGAAGATTCAATAGTATATTTATCAGCTATGGAAGAAACTAAATATACAATTGCCCAAGCTAACTCAAAAATTGACTCTAAAGGTAAAATTATTGAGGAATTAGTATCATGCAGAAGAAATCTTGATTTTATTTTATCTAAACCAGATAATATTGATTATATAGATGTTTCTCCAAAACAATTGGTATCAGTAGCAGCATCATTAATCCCATTTCTCGAGAATGATGACGCAAATAGAGCTTTAATGGGCTCAAATATGATGAGGCAAGCTGTTCCGTTATTAAAACCAGAATCGCCTTTAGTAGGAACCGGAATAGAAAGTGATGTAGCTTTGGATTCAGGTGTCACAATTGTTGCCAAAAGAGATGGAGTTGTTGATAAAATTGACGGAAAAAGAATTGTAATAAAAGCTACTGAAGAAACAGATTTCTCCAAATCAGGAGTAGATATTTACAATTTACAAAAATTTAAAAGATCAAATCAAAATACATGTATTAACCAAAAACCACTTGTAAGAGTTGGAGATAAAGTTAAATCAGGTGATATAATTGCAGATGGCCCATCTACAAAATTAGGTGAATTAGCTTTAGGCAAAAATGTTACCGTGGCGTTTATGCCTTGGCAGGGTTATAATTATGAAGACTCAATATTAATTTCTGAAAGATGCGTAACAGATGATGTTTTTACGTCTATACATATAGAGGAATATGAGTTGATGGCTAGAGACACTAAACTCGGTGAAGAAGATATTACTAGAGATATTCCAAATGTTAATGAAGAAGCTTTAAAAAATTTAGATGAGTCAGGCATCGTATATATTGGCGCTGAAGTCAAGCCCGGAGATATTCTTGTTGGAAAAGTTACACCAAAAGGTGATTCAGCTTCNGGNCCAGANGAAAAATTATTAAGATCAATTTTTGGTGAAAAAGCAATTGATGTAACAGATACCTCGTTAAAAATGCCAAGTGGTAGCGGAGGTATTGTTGTAGATGTAAGGGTATTTAATAGACATGGAATAGAAAAAGATGAAAGATCAATAACAATAGAAAGATCAGAAATAGATGCAGTTCAGCAAGATAAATTGGTTGAAGAAGAAATTTTACAAAGGAGTATAAAACAAAGAGCAATTCCAATTTTAAATGGAAATAAATTAAATAAAAAAGTTAAAGATTTAAATATAGGTGATGAGCTCACACCTGAAAGCATAGAAAATTTAAGCTTTCAAGATATATTAAAAATTAATTTAGATAATGAAAAGAAAAACGAAAGTTTAGACCAATTAAAATCTCAGTTTAACGAGGCAAAACAAGATATTCAAGATAGATTTGAAGATAAAGTTATGAAAATTAGAGAAGGTGACGATCTACTACCAAGCGTAATGAAGATGGTAAAAGTATTTGTAGCAATCAAAAGAAGATTGAGGCCAGGTGACAAGATGTCAGGAAGACATGGTAATAAAGGGGTTGTAAGTAAAATTGTACCAGTAGAAGATATGCCATACAGAGAAAACGGAAAACCCGTTGATATAGTGTTAAATCCTTTAGGTGTNCCGAGCAGGATGAATGTCGGTCAAATTTTAGAAACACATATTGGATGGTCATGCACAGAATTAGGTGACAATATAAAAAAATTAATCAATGAAAATCAAAAAAAGATTGAAAAAAACGAAAAAATATCAAGATTTTTAAAATCTGTTTACGGAGAAGAAGTTTATTCGGAAAATTTAGATAAACTTAATAAAACAGAATTTAATGACCTTTGTGAGAATCTACAAAATGGCGTTCCAATAGCCACTCCAGTTTTTGATGGCGCTAAAGAAAAGGATGTAACTGAAATGCTTGAACTTGCTAATTTACCTGGCTCTGGGCAAACTTTCTTATGGGATGGTAGAACAGGAGAAAAATTTGATAGACCTGTAACAGTCGGTACAATTTATATGCTTAAATTACATCACCTTGTAGAAGATAAAATTCATGCTAGATCAACAGGACCATATAGCTTAGTAACACAACAACCTTTGGGAGGAAAAGCGCAATTAGGTGGTCAAAGATTTGGTGAAATGGAGGTTTGGGCACTGGAAGCTTACGGAGCCTCATATACATTGCAAGAAATATTAACAGTTAAGTCAGATGATGTTGCTGGTAGAGTAAAAGTGTACGAAACTATAGTAAAAGGGGAAGAAAATTTTGAGTCTGGTATACCAGAGTCATTTAATGTTTTAGTTAAAGAAATAAAAGCATTAGCTTTAAATGTGGAGTTAAATTAGATATGTCAAAAGAAATTAGTAATCTATTTAAAAATAGTGAAATATCAGAAGCTCAAAATTTTAATAGTATTAAAATAACTTTAGCAAGTCCTGATAAAATTAAATCATGGACATACGGTGAAATAAAAAAACCTGAAACAATAAATTATAGAACATTTAGACCTGAAAAAGATGGACTGTTTTGTGCAAGAATATTTGGTCCAATAAAGGATTATGAGTGTCTATGTGGTAAGTACAAAAGAATGAAATTTAGAGGAATAATATGTGAAAAATGTGGAGTTGAAGTTACAAAATCAAATGTGAGAAGAGAAAGAATGGGACATATTAATTTAGCAACACCTGTTGCTCATATATGGTTCTTAAAATCACTGCCAAGCAGAATTTCTTTAGCAATAGATATGAAATTAAAAGAAGTTGAAAGAGTATTATACTTTGAAAATTTTATTGTTATAGAACCAGGGTTAACAGGGTTAAAAAAGAATCAATTATTAAATGAGGAAGAATTAATTAAATACCAAGATGAATTTGGTGAAGAGTCATTTACTGCTGGCATTGGTGCGGAAGCTATATTGGAAATATTAAAATCTATAAATTTAGAGGAAGAAAGAAAAATTTTAGCTCAAAATATAAAAGAAACAAAGTCAAAAGTTGCTGAAGAAAGATCAATTAAAAGATTAAAGCTTATAGACTCTTTTATAGAGACAGGGAATAAACCTGAGTGGATGATACTAACAGTTATACCAGTTATACCACCTGAACTTAGACCATTAGTACCACTAGATGGAGGAAGATTTGCAACATCCGACCTTAATGATTTGTATAGAAGGGTAATTAATAGAAATAATAGATTAAAAAGATTAATAGATCTAAAAGCTCCTGATATCATTATCAGAAATGAAAAAAGAATGCTGCAAGAATCAGTAGATGCATTATTCGATAATGGAAGACGTGGTAGAGTAATTACTGGAACAGGAAAAAGACCACTAAAATCTTTAGCTGAAATGCTTAAAGGTAAACAAGGAAGATTTAGACAGAATTTATTAGGAAAAAGAGTAGATTACTCAGG
>NHIT01000009.1 GCA_002171925.1 Candidatus Pelagibacter sp. TMED196
TGCCTGGATTAATAGTAGCGATAGCAATGAAAAAAATTAAAAATACAATGAAAATTAATCTTTATGAAAAAAGCTATAATAAGTGTGTTTTTTTAAAAGAAGTGTCAAGAAAATTGAATTTGAATACAGAGGTAATTCATAAAGATATCTTTACAGTTAAAAATATTGAAACAGGGACTATAATGTCAAGAGCTTTTAAACCGATGCCGGTAATTCTTAATTTAGTGAGTGAAAGTTTTAAAAAATATAAAAATATAATTTTTTTCATGGGTGGTAGTGGAAAAAAAATTTTAAGTGAGACATTAAAAGAATGGGATTTAGATTATGAGATAAAAAAAAGTTTAACCAGTAATGAGTCATTTATATTAAATATTCAAAGGATAAGAAAAAAAATTTAATGAAAATAATTTCGATCATAAATCAAAAGGGTGGAGTTGGTAAAACAACAACAGTTATAAACTTGGCCTCTGCTCTATCTCAACAAGGAAAAAAAATTTTAGTAATTGATCTTGATCCACAAGGAAATGCTACAACTGGTCTGGGTCTATCTAATGTTGANCAATCAGATCAAACTATTTATGGAATTTTAAATGGGACCGTGTCAATTTCTGATGTTATAAAAAAAACAAAGGTTGAGAATTTAGATTTGATCACATCAAATGTAGATTTATCAGGGTTGGAGGTTGAAACAGCTGGTGTTACTGATAGAGCTTTTATTCTGAAGGATAAATTAACCCTATATTTGAATGATTCTGGAGCATTTTACGATTATATCCTTATAGATTGCCCTCCTTCACTTAGTTTGTTGACAGTTATGGCTTTAGTATCCTCTAATTCACTTTTAGTGCCTTTGCAGACCGAATTTTTTGCCCTCGAGGGTCTTACTCAACTTATGAAAACAATTGAAAGAATTAAAATGAATCTAAATCCTGAGTTGGGCATCCAAGGTATTCTTTTAACAATGTATGACAAAAGAAATAAACTTTCTTCTCAAGTTGAAAAGGAAGCTAGAAACTACTTTAAAGATAAAGTTTATCAAACTGTAATACCAAGAAATGTAAGACTGTCCGAAGCACCATCTCATGGAGTACCAGTATTAATGTATGATAAAAATTGTCCTGGAAGCAAATCTTATTACAGTTTTACAGATGAATTCATATCTCAAGAAAATAATTTGGGGAGTGCAGCATAGTGGACTCAAAAATAAAAAAAGGGTTAGGACGTGGGTTATCTTCTCTTATTGGAGAAACAAAGGTTGAGCAAAAAACTAACAAGTTATCTCTTAGCGACATTGTCCCAAACCGATATCAGCCAAGAAAAAACTTTGAAGAAGAACATTTAGATGATCTTACAAATTCAATAAAAGAGAGAGGAGTAATTCAACCAATAATAGTTAGAAAATCAAATTCAGTTAGATCAAAATATGAAATCATTGCTGGAGAAAGAAGATGGTTAGCTGCTAGTAAAGCCGGACTTCATGAAATCCCTGTTGTTGTAACTGAGGCCGATGATTTAAAATCTTTAGAGTTTGCAATTGTAGAAAACGTTCAAAGACATGATTTAAATCCACTTGAGGAAGCTCAAGGTTATAAAAGATTAATTGATGAATTTTCTTATGACCAAGAAAAAGTTTCTAAATTTATAGGTAAAAGTCGTAGTTATATTACTAATTCGCTTAGATTACTAAATTTACCAACAGAAGTATTAAGATTTGTCGAGGAAAAAAAGATTACTACCGGTCATGCTAAAATATTGGTTGGTCTAGATAATGCCTTATTTGTAGCAACGAAAATTATAGAAAAAAAGTTATCAGTTAGGCAAGCAGAAAATTTTGTAAAGATTTTTAAAACAAAGAAATCTGGTACGACAAAGTTAAGAGACTCAAATATTGTTAGCCTAGAATCGTCTGTCTCATCCAAAATTGGTTTAAAAGTCAATATTCAAAATAAAAAAAATAATAAAGGTAAAATATCCTTTGAGTACAGAGATTTAGATCAACTCAATAAAATTATAGATATAATTAAAAACAATTATTAACTTTTATTTTGATTTTTCTAATAAAAAATTGGTAATAAGATTTATAGAATTCATTGGAATTTTTTTAACTTCAAGTTCTGCTTTGTTAATTTCTGAAATCAACTTTTCAACATTTAATTGTGCCCACTTACTTATCTGCTGTTTTGTGATGTCTTTTTCTTTCCAAAAAATTGGAGGTTTTGCATCTCTAATTGTCTGTTCTATATTTTTGTTTTGTTTAAAATTATTAATTAGATTTAAAAGTCTTTTTGTTTTTTTTAACATAGTTCTAGTTATTATAATGCATTCTTCATTAGTAAAGACGTTTTCATTAAGAATACTTAAAGTTTTTTTTTGGTTTTTAGCTAGACAACAATCTATTAGTTCATTGATGCTATGGTTTTCTGTTAAATTGATTAGTTTGAAAAGATCAGTTTCATCAATATTTTTCTTATTTAATGAAAATAATTCAATTTTTTCTAACTCATTGATTAAGTTCTTTCTATCTCCATTGCATTTATTTATGATAAAATTAATGTTTGAAGAGGATAAACGTATTTTTTTTTCTCTTAGAAAGTTACTAGCCAATTTAAACAAAGTCTCAATTGTGTCTGGGTAGAATGCGACAGAAATAAGCTTTTCTTTATCTTTTTCAAATAGGTTTCTTAATTTAGATTTCTTATCTAAAGGTTCTGTATTTATAACAATAAAGGTTTCTTCAGTATTTTTCTCTAATAATTCTTCAACAATAGATCTAATTTTGTCACTTGCTCTATTTATAACAATAAACTTTCCTTTTTCAAATAATGATTTATTTAGGATTTGATCAAGAAAATTTTGTTTATTTTCAAAAATTTGTTTTTCCTCGTAATATGTTATTTCTCTATTTATTTTTAATTTTAATTTAATAATTTCTTCACTTTTTAAGCCGTTATTTCTACCATGAAATAGAATAAAGTTTTGTTTTTGATTATTTAATTTATTTAATTCAAAAAATTTTAGGATCATTACATACTGGATAATTGTATTACTAAATTTTTCACAATCAATTCAGCCATATTATTTTTTATTTTTCTCTCATAATTTTTTTCATCAAATTCATTTGCAAAATTTTTCATTATAAATTTTTCATTCAATATAAAATTTTTTTCATTATCTGTAGATTTAACAAAAAATTTTACCTCTAAATTTAATAGATATTGATCTGTATTTCCTGACTTGTTTTTAGATTGTGAACTTTTTTTGAAGGTGGAAATACTATTAATCGTAATTTTTTTGGCATCTTTTGCGAATTGATATTTCTTAAGTTTACTTCTTATTAAAGTATTAATTTCACTATTTCCCTCTTGGGAGATACTTTTGATATAAAAGTTGTAACTATTATTATTTGAGTAGATTGGACTATAATCACAACTGAGTAATGAAAGATTAAGAATAATTAAAAAAATAATTTTTTTTGTCATTAATTTATATTATGATATTTATAAGCTTATTTGGTATAAATATTTTTTTCTTCATTTCCTTATTTTTTATATATTTATATATTTCAGCATAATCTTTAATTAAATTTAATAGATCATTCTCAGATATATTTCTGATAGCTTTAATTAAACCTCTTTTTTTACCATTTATTTGAATTACATATGCTAGAGTTTGCTCTTCAAGAATACCTTTGTCAATATCTGGCCAATTAATATTTTTTTGTATTTTTAAATTTGCAATACATTCATTTGCAAAATGGGGTATTACAGGCATCATGCAAACTAAAATTTTTAGATAGTTTTCACTTATAGTTTTTGATGAATAATTGTTTTTAATAGCTTGAGAAATCTCAAAATAAACTTCATGAAAATTAGCGATTATTTTATTATATGAAAATTTTGATAAGTTATTTGTAATTTTGTTAACGAAATTATTTGTTAATTTATAAAATTTTTCATCAAAATCTTTTGGATGATTTTCATGAATTTCATGTAATATTTTTAAATTTAAACTCCATAATCTTTGAAGAAATTTGTGTGATGCTACAATTCCTTCATCAGACCACTGAATGTCTTTTTCTGGTGGGCTGTCTGAAAGAATAAAAAATCTTACTGCATCAGCCCCATAATTCTCAATTATTTTTTCTGGGTCTATAGTATTTCTTTTTGATTTAGACATTGACTCNGATGGACCTATTNTGACCTCATGNGNTTTATCTATTTCNAAAAATTTTNTACCATTNANAGANACTATTTC
Organism: Candidatus Pelagibacter sp. TMED196; assembly: GCA_002171925.1. The sequence goes on from NHIT01000009.1 coordinate 4,255, forward strand.
NTCTGGACTAATCCAATTTNCNTTTTTATCTTTATAAGTTTCATGACAAACCATTCCTTGAGTNAATAGNCCNCTGAANGGCTCTTTGATTTTAAAATTATCATTCTTAAAAGAAAGAGCGTTCATAAAAAATCTAGAGTATAANAGGTGTAATATGGCNTGTTCAACTCCACCAATATATTGATCCACTGGCATCCAATATTTTATATCTTCAANATCAAATCCATAATCTTCTTTATTTGGAGAGCAAAATCTTAAAAAATACCAAGAAGAGTCNACAAAAGTATCTAGAGTATCTGTTTCTCTTAAATATTTTTTGCCATTAATTGATANATTTTTCCATTCCTCGTTAAAATCAAGAGGATTACCTGANGTTTCAAACTTTTTTATATCTGGCAGCTTAACAGGAAGCATGTCTTTGGGCACTTTTTGAGGTAAATCATTTTCATCATANACTATTGGAATAGGACATCCCCAATATCTTTGTCGTGAAATTCCCCAATCTTTTAATCTAAAATTTATTTTTTTTTTCCCAACATCATTTTTCTCTAAATAATCAATTGCACTATCAATTGACTCCTCGGGAGATTTTAAACCATCTAAAAAAGACGAATTAAACATATAACCTGCCTCAGTNTAAGCTGTTTCACTAATCGTAAAGTTATTTTCTTCAAGATTAGGTGTAACAACAGGTGTAACTTTTAATTTATATTTTCTTGCAAAATCTAAATCTCTTTGATCATGAGCAGGACAACCAAATACAGCTCCTAAACCATAATCCATTAAGACAAAATTTGCAAAATATACTGGAACTTTTATTTTTTCATTAAACGGGTTTAGTGCTAATAGATCAGTTTTAAAACCTATTTTTTCCGCATTGGCTAAAGATTCTTCAGTGGTTCCACTTTTAGAACAATCATCTTTAAATTTTGAAAAATTTTTATCTTTTTCATAAATCTTTGCAAGAGGATGGTCTATAGATAAAGCCAAAAAAGACATTCCAAATAAAGTATCTGGTCTAGTTGTGTAACATTCTATATTTTTAATTTTTTCAGATCCTTCAATCTTAAATTTTACTTCACATCCAAAAGATTTGCCTATCCAATTTTTTTGCATTACTTTTACTTTATTGGGCCAATTCTTTAATTGTTCTAAATTATTCAATAAATCCTCTGAAAACTTTGTGATATTAAAAAACCATTGATTTAACTTTTTTCTCTCAACTATCGCTCCAGATCTCCACCCTTTACCATCTATGACTTGTTCATTTGCTAATACAGTTTTGTCTACTGGGTCCCAATTTACATAGTTCTCTTTTCTATAAACAAGACCCTTATCGAACATCTCTAAAAAAAACTCTTGTTGATGCTTATAATATTCTGGCGAACAAGTTGAAATTTCTCTATCCCAATCTATTGAAAGACCTAATTTTTTTAATTGAGATTTCATCATATTAATATTTTTTTCGGTCCAACTCTTGGGGTCTAAGTTATTTTGTCTCGCCGCATTTTCTGCTGGCATACCAAATGAGTCCCATCCCATAGGATGAAGTACGTTAAAGCCCTGAAGAATTTTGTATCTAGCAAGAACATCGCCAATAGTATAATTTCTTACATGTCCCATGTGTATCTTACCAGATGGATATGGAAACATTTCTAAACAGTAAAATTTTTTTTTATTTTTATCAGTAGATGTTTTGAAAGAGTTATTTTCTTCCCAGTNAATTTGCCACTTATTCTCAATTTCTTTGAAGTTATATCTGTNCACTCAACTAAAAAGGCTAGTCACCTTTCCCAACTTTAGGCGCNGCAATATAGGGTTTAAAGTTTTTNNCNTTATCTTCATCACTATAAATTGNAGCTCTTTTTAAAATTTCTTTTTGAAGTTCTGTTTTTAAATTNCCAATATTTTGACTNACNACACATTTNAAATCAGCACTACATTTTTTATAAAAAANTTTTATATCTACTGCGTCAGATCTAATTTCATTACTTAAAAATCTCACNGTAATTTTAATNGTTTCATTNGGATTATTATCATTTGAATACCAATCTGTNATTATNACTCCNCCGCTATAGTTTGCAGANGTTAAAGGCATAAAATCTATTATATCNAATGTCGCTCTCCAGAGAACNTTTGAAGTTGCAAACTCAAAATTTCCTCCACCTCTAAGATTTTTTGTGTTTAATGTATTAAGTCTAAAACCTTTTCCTTCTTCTAAATTTCTTTTTACTCTCTCCCTAGGATCTGGAGGACTTTTTTTTGCATCTCCAGGTTTAAAATTGGCGCAAGATTGAAGTATAAAAATAGATACTAAAATTAAACTGCAAAATTTGAATATTTTCATAAATTTGTCTTGAAAGTCCTAAATTTCTTTAACATATTAAAATATTGCAAAAAATACAGATAAATAAGGGATAAAATAGTGTTGTAAAAATGCAACATTATTACTAATTGTTAACAATATAANGAATAATGCAACAAAATTAATAGAGAATTTGATAATTATGCTCTGTTTAATATTAAACAATAAACAAAGGAGTATTTAATATGAACAAATTAACAAAAATAGGTGTATCAGCATTAGCTGGTTCGCTTGCATTAACAGCNGCTAACGCTATTGAAATGAGCGTTTCAGGTTCAGCTGGTGGTGCTTTCGCTACATCTGATGAAAANAAAAAAGGTGATTTTTATCAATTTGATAGTGTTGTATTCTCAGCATCTGGTGAAACAGATGGTGGTGTAACAGTATCAGCTANNATGGAGCTTGATAACGATAACTCAGCGTCAAACGCTGGTATGGACGACAGAAGTTTTTCATTCGGAACTGATTCATTGGGAACTGTAAGTTTCCATGGTCACGGTGGTTCTTCTGTAATGGGTCAATGGGATGACGTTACTCCACATGCTTACGAAGAAGTNTGGGATGGTACTAACGGTGCTGANGTAAGAATCGATGGTAGATCAGGTAACAACTTGTTAACTTATGATTCACCTTCATTCAGTGGTGTTGTGTTGAAATTAGCTCACGCACAATCAGAAGACTCATCAACAGCAGCAGGTAACAACATTGACGAAAGTGCATATACTGACTTTGGTATTCAAATCTCTCCAGAAATGGTAGAAGGTTTAACACTAGGTTATGCAGAAGGTGAAATGGANGACACTGCTACAACTACAATCGATCACNCAACATACTTTATTAAGTATACANTNGGTGGATTGACNGCAGCTTACCAAGATCATGANGCTGATGGTCCTACNGCNNCTAAGNCTGANGANTCTNNATCATGGGCAGTNTCTTANGCAGTAAGTGATAACTTAACAATCGCTTACGGTGAAAGAGATTACAATGATGATACAGCAACAGATACTGGTAACTCACTAGAGCAAAATGACTCAGGTTTCTCAGCATCATACACAATGGGTGGTATGACAGTTGCTGGTCACATGAACACTAATGATAACGTAGGTGGTGCTTCAGCTGCTACAGCAGATAAAGAATCNTACGAGTTTGCNTTATCATTCTCATTCTAATTTANTTAGAATTTAAATTATTAANNGGCCCCTTTTTTAAGGGGCCTTTTTTTTTGGAAATAAGTTATACCCGCAAAACCACTCACANTNGTTAAANTAAGAAGCTTTATATTTTTTTCATTTATNCCTCCTAGAGCAATAANTTTAATTTTNGAATATNTTTTAAGNATTTTAAATTTATTTATTCCAAGATANTTNTTATTTTTNTTNAANATTGANGATAAAAAGATNANCTGNACTTTCTGANNTTNCTTNNTTTTCAANTCTTTTATTGAATGTGCAGAACCAATAATTTTAAAATNTTTTTTAAAAGAATANAAAAGATGTTNANAACTTCTATTNAATGANGGTAAATAAACTCCATTNAGNCCNAAATTCATAGCTAATTTTATATNGTTTGATAAAAAAAGTTTNTTTCCTNTTTTTCGACAAAAATTTTTTAATTCTAAAATTTTTTTNATACTTACTTNTTTATTNTAGTTTCTGTAAATTATATTTGTTGATCTATCTTGGTTGTTAATTAAATTTGTGTCACATTCACTTATGAAGTAATATTTATCTAAATTATTTGTATGCATGAAANTATAAAAAAACTAAAACATATTGAGGAAATTGTAAAATCTAAAGAAAAAGATTTTAATNTAAAAAAAANACCTTTAATCATTGCAGTTTCTAAAACATTTAAGATGGATAAAATCCTTCCACTTATAAAAGAAGGTCATAAAGATTTTGGTGAAAACAAAGTTCAAGAGGCTTTTGAGAAGTGGCATAATATAAAATTAGAATATTTGGATCTTAGGCTACATTTGTTGGGAGGATTACAAACGAATAAGGTAAAATTTGCTGTAAAAATTTTTGATTTCATACATTCGGTGGATAGTAAAAAACTTGCAAAAAAAATAAAGGAGGAACAAACTAAACAAGATAAAAAAGTTAAGATTTTCCTACAGGTTAATATTGGTAATGAGAGTCAAAAATTTGGTGTAAGTAAAAGTGAATTAAATGATCTTCATATGTTTTGCAAAGATATTGAATTAGATGTAATTGGTTTAATGTGCATACCCCCCATTAATCTTGACCCTGTACCTTTTTTTAAAGAGTTAAAAAATTTAAATGATAAATTAAATTTACCAGAATTAAGCATGGGCATGTCCTCTGATTATGAAAAAGCTATAGAAAATTATTCTACTTATTTAAGAATAGGAACTGACATATTTGGCAAAAGAGATTAGCAGATTTTTATTTTTGTTTTATTAGTGATTAATTTTAGCATAATCATAAAATCATTTTCTTTTATGGCAATACATCCAGCTGTAGCTCTATAATTTTTCGTTAAATGTAAAAAAATGCAGCTACCTTTTCCTAAAATTCTGTTTTTGAAATTATATTTAATAGGTATTATTAAGTCGTATTTTTTGTCTTTTCTGTAAAGTTTTTCATGTTTTATATTTTTACTGATTTTAATTAATTTATTATAATTTTTTTTATCATTTTTATCATCACACCATCCCATTTTTTTATTAATTTTAATTTTTTTGATATTTGATTTGAGATTTTTGATTCTATCATCTCTGTAATATAAAAAACCTAATTCAAAAGTCCCTTTAGGAGTTTTATTATCTCCTTCAATTTTTTTTCTAGATAAACCATTTTTTCCTATGCAACATTTAAAGTAAAAATCATCTATTTGTAGAGTATGTTTATTTTTTAAAAAAATTATCATATGGTATTTATATATGAATAATCAAAATTTACTTATTTATGATTTAGAAATT
>NHIT01000010.1 GCA_002171925.1 Candidatus Pelagibacter sp. TMED196
TAGGTGAAGCCGGTTACATCCAAGAATTTGTCGGTTTCATAATTGGAATGGCAGGTTGGATATACATTCTATTTGAAATCTTTTCTGGTGAAGCTGGAAGAGCTGCTGCGAAGGGTGGTAACAGAGCTGTTGCTACGTGTTTTGGCGCTATGAGAATGATAGTTACAATTGGTTGGGCAATTTACCCATTAGGTTACGTATTTGGTTACCTAGCTGGTGGAATTGATTCAAACACATTGAACATCATCTATAACTTAGCTGACTTCGTTAACAAATTAGCATTTGGTCTAGTAATTTGGGCTGCTGCTATGCAGAACACTTCTCTATCAAAAAGATAGTATAAGTAGCTAATTAATTAAAATAGGGCGAGTTTAACTACTTGCCCTATTTTTTTTTGTACCTATATTAAAATAAATGCCAAAAATTACTTATATTGAATCAAATGGAAGTTCAAAAACTATTGATGTAGCAAAAGGCCTTTCTGTTATGGAGGGCGCGGTTCAAAATAATATTCCAGGAATTGATGCAGATTGTGGGGGTGGTATGGCATGTGCGACTTGCCATGTTTATGTCAAAGAGGAATGGTTAAATAAATTAGAAAAAACAGAAGACGCAGAACAAGATATGATAGATATGGCATTTGAACCAAAAAAAAACAGTAGACTAAGTTGTCAATTAATTGTTTCTGAAGAATTAGATGGATTGGTTGTTAACACCCCATCCAAACAAACTTAAAAATGATAAAAACAGATGTTGTTATAGTTGGTGCGGGACCAGTTGGTTTATTTGCTGTTCATCAATTAGGTATTAAAGGATTAAAAGCTGAAGTAATAGATAATCTAGATAGAGCCGGAGGACAGTGTATAGAACTTTATCCAGATAAGCCCATATACGATATTCCAGCAATCCCTGCATGCACAGGAAAAGAATTAACAGAAAATTTACTCAAACAAATAAAACCATTTAAAACCAATTTTCATTTTAATGACAGAGTCCAAGAAGTTTCAAATGATAATAATAACTGGATAGTAAAAACAAACAAAAATAAAGTTTTTACTGCTCCTAATATTATTATTGCAGGAGGTGTTGGATCTTTTGAGCCTAGGAAAATTTCTTTGAAGGATTCTGAAAAATATGAGGGAAAAAGTATCTTTTATTCTGTAAGTGATCAAAATAAATTTAAAGATAAAAAAGTTGTAATTTTTGGTGGCGGAGACTCAGCATTAGACTGGACTTTAGAATTATCTAAAATTTCAATGATTACATTAATTCACAGAAGAGATGAATTTAGAGGCGCCCCGCATACCTTAAATGAAATTAAAAAACTAGAAAAAGCTGGAAAATTAAAAATTAAAACCAAATACCAAATAAGCTCAATTGAAGGTGATAAAAATATTAAATCTATAACAATTAAAAACGATGAAGAAAAAACTATAAAAATTGAAACTGATTATGTTTTAGGATTTTTTGGGTTAATAACAAAACTTGGACCTATTGCTGAGTGGGGTCTTAATATGGATAGAAAAACAATATCGGTTAACACTGAAAACTTTCAGACAAATAAAAAAGGGATATTTGCAATTGGAGACATATGCACTTATCCAGGTAAAGAAAAACTCATCTTATCAGGATTTCATGAAGCAGCATTAGCATCCGTAGAATGTTTTAAAAGAGCAAGACCAAATGAAAAATATAGATTTCAATTCACAACATCATCAAAAGAGATCCAAGAGCGTTTAGGACAAAAACCTAAATGATAGAATTATTTACCTCAAATACTCCTAACGGTAAAAAAATTACAATAATGCTAGAAGAGATAAATTTAGAATATAAAATAACAATAGTTAATATAAACAAAGGCGAACAATTTAATCCAAAATTTAGATCGATGAGCCCTTTTAGTAAGATACCTGTAATTACTGATCATGATAATAATGTAAATATTTTCGAGTCTGGAGCGATCTTAATGTATCTAGGAGAGAAAAGTGGAAAATTTTATCCAGAAAAAAACAAAGGAGTGATAATTCAGTGGTTGATAGCACAGATGGCTTACGTTGGACCTATGCTCGGTCAACACCATCAGTTTCATTATTATAATCCTGGTAAAAGCGAATGGGGCGAAGATAGATATTTTAAGATATCAAAAAGTATTTATAAAGATTTGGATGAAAGATTAGAGAAAAGCGAATATTTAGCTGGAGAGTATTCAATTGCAGATATAGCAACATTTCCTTGGATAGCTCGACATGAATGGCACGATGTGGGCTTAAAAAATTTTAAACATTTAACACGTTGGTACAACACTATTTCTAAAAGAGATGCAGTAATTAAAGGTTATGATCTTCTCAAAAAAGACGAAAAAATTCCTAAGCCCTAATTAGCAATAAAAATTTTTTCTTCTTTTTCGTGTCTTTCCTGTGCTTCAATGCTTAGTGTTGCGATTGGTCTAGCTATTAATCTTTTAAGACCAATTGGTTCTCCAGTTTCTTCACAAAATCCGTAAGTACCATCTTTAATTTTTTTTAGTGCTTGATCAATTTTGTTTACTAATTTTCTTCTTCTATTTGAAGCTCTTAATTCAACAGACTTTTCTGTTTGAGAAGACGCCTGATCTACAATGTCAGCAGATGCAGAGTTATCATCCATATTATTTAGTATGACGCTTTCAGTATTTGACTTAATTATTTCTTTTCTCCAGCTTATAAGCCTTTCGTTAAAGTATTTTTTGTGTTTTGCACACATATATTTCTCTTTGCTATTAGGAGTGTATTTTTTAGGTGACTTTTTAACCATCTTTTAAAGTTGGGGAGTATATAAACGTTTATATTCGTGTCAATATAATTTAAATTAGATATTTGTGAATTTTATGACAAAAAACATTAATAAACTATTAATTGTATTCTTATTTATTCATTTATTATTTTGGGTTTTAGCACCTTCTTTAACTAATAAAAATCTACCACTTGATACCATCGAGGCATTGGCTTGGGGAAGTAATTTAGATTGGGGATTTAATAAACACCCTCCTTTAAGCGCTTTTGCTGTTGAAATAATTTATCAAATTTTTGGAAGTAATGATTGGACTTATTATTTGCTCAGTCAGATATTTGTGATTATAGGATTCATTGCAGTTTATAAATTTTCAGATGAAATTTTTAATAATCAAAAACTTGCTCTCCTATCAGTTCTTTTATTGGAAGGTATCTATTTTTATAATTTTACTACACCAGAATTTAACGTAAATGTTGCTCAATTACCTTTTTGGGGCTTGACTGTTTATTATACTTGGAGATGTATTAAACACGATAAAGCAACCGACTATGTGTTTTTAGGTTTATTTGCTGGTTTAGGGATTCTATCAAAATATCTTTTTATTTATTTAATCATAGGAATTAAACTTGTTTTTATTTACTTCTTAAGAAAAGGAAAAAAAATCAAGTTTTCACATTACTTTATTGCAGGGCCAATAACTTTGTTAATCCTATTGCCCCATATAATTTGGTTAACCGAAAATAATTACATGACTATTACTTATGGTTTGCAAAGGACTGGTGGAGTAGGCAGTTTTATAGACCACTTAATTTATCCTTTAATTTTCTTAATTAAGCAAATTGGTCTTTTAATTCCTTTTCTTTTAATGTCTTTTTTTCTAGTAAAAAAAATAAACATCAAATTTAATTTAAAAGATGAAAAGTTAGTGTTTTTACTTTTAACTACTGTAGTGCCAATATTTTTTATGTTACTTACTTCAATGGTGATGGGCGCAAAAATAAGAACAATGTGGATGACACCTTTTTATTTGTTTGCAGGCACATTGACTATTTATATTTTTAAATCACAAATAAATTTGAATAAATTAAAAAACTTTGCCACAATATTCACAATTTTATTTATTTTTTCCCCATTTGCTTACGTATATATCTCAATAACTCAGACAGAAAAAAGAACAGATTTTCCTGGAAAAGAAAAGGCTAAAGAAGTTCAAATTTTGTGGGACAAAGAATATAAAAGCAAAATTAATTATGTAATAGGGGATGAATGGTATGCTGGAAATCTATCCTACCATTTAAAATCTAGACCAAAGTGGATATCAATTAATGATAAAATGGCATTTGAACTCATGAATTCAAAAGAGAGAATTAGTCTAGAAGATATATACCCGGCATTAATAATAGGAAATAAATGAAAAAATTTAAAATTTTAATACCTTGCTATAATGACTGGCAATCACTTTTTAAACTATTGAATAATATTGACAATAACATCACTATGTTTGATGCAGAATTTACCGTTTTAATAATAAATGACTGTTCTACTGAAAAAATGCCTAAGCCATCATTTAGTTTTAAAAAAATTAAGTCTATTGATTTAATCAATATTAAGAAAAACCAAGGCCATACTAGGTGCAATGCTACAGGAATAAAATATCTATCGGAAAAAAAAGATTTTGATTATATGATATTAATGGACGGAGACGGCGAAGACAATCCAGATGATTTGCCTCTTATTATAAAAAATATTTTAGAGAAAAAGAATATTTCTGTTGTCGCGACAAGAAAAAAAAGATCAGAAGGTCTCCTTTTTACAATTTTATATAATTTACACAAAGTAATTACATTAATTTTTGCAGGTAAAAATATGAATTTTGGTCACTACTGCTGCCTAACAAGAAATGATGTAATATTACTGTCATCTAAAAAAACTTTGTGGAGCAATTTTGCAGGTGCAGCAAAAAAATTTATACCTAATTTATTTGGTGTCTCCACAATAAGAGGATCGAGGTATTTTGGTCCATCTAAAATGCCTTTAACAGGATTAGTTATTCATTCAATGTCAATAATTGCATCTTTCAAATATCAAGTCTTATTTAGATCATTATTATTTGTATTTTTATTTAGCTTTCTAAATCTAAAAATAAGTGAAAATAGCGTTTTTTTAATTTTAAACTTTTTAATCGGATTTTTTTGTATAGTCATTTTTTTTATCTCAAAAAGAGAGAGCTTAAGTGAATTGGAAAACTGCCAACAAAGAATTCAAAATATTGAAAATATACACACTACAAGGTTGTAAAATGAGTCTGATTTGGAATCAAAAGTGAATCAAAACGTGAACATTCAAAAAAAAAGAGTATTTAATGTGGATATCTTCTATAAAACAAGAACGATAAAAAATTAATGATCAGAAAATTAACATGCCATTGCGGCGGAGTAGAAGCACAAGTGGAAGTTCCAGAAATTGGTTTTAAAAAGGTAATGAGATGTAATTGTACTTTGTGCAAAAGAAAAGGTTATATCATTGGTGTTGTTGGTCCAGATGACTTTAAAATAGTTAAGGGTCAAGATCTTTTAAAGCTCTATCAATATCATTCGAAAACTGCAAAACATTATTTTTGTACTAATTGTGGAATTCATACACACAATAGGCCGAGAATTGACCCAAGGATTTATGGAGTAAACATAGCCTGTGTAGACGGAATAAAACCATTTGAACTAAAAAATATTCCTGTTAACGATGGTGAAAACCATCCTCATGATAAAAAGTGAATATTTAAAATTTTTAAAAAAAAAAGAAGTTGTAGGCAGACCAATTGTCGACAAAATTGGAAAACTCAAAACATTTTATCTTCCTTTATCAGAATGGATTTATTCGATTTACCAGAAAGATAAAAAAACTAAAATTATTGGTTTATCTGGTGGGCAGGGAGCTGGGAAGAGCACAATTACAAGTATTTTAAAATTCATTTTCAAAAAAAAATACAGTCTAGATTTATGTGTTTTTTCAATAGATGACTTTTACAAAACAAAGTCTGAAAGAATTAAAATGTCAAAGACAATTCATCCTCTCTTTGTAACCAGGGGAGTTCCCGGCACACATGATGTAAAACTACTTAGTAACGTAATACATAAATTAAAAAAGAGGAATTTTAAAACTGTTCTAGTTCCGAAATTTGACAAATCCAGAGATGATAGATTAAAAAAAACAAATTGGCAGAAAATCAAAACTGCTCCAAAAATAATTATTTTGGAAGGATGGTGTGTGGGAGCAACTCAACAAAAAAAAAGTGAATTAGCAAGAGCTACAAACAAAATTGAAAAAGAACTTGATAAGAAGCTAACTTGGAGAAACAAAGTAAATAACCTATTAAAATACGAGTATAAAAGACTTTTCAAAAAAATTGATAAACTAGTTTACTTAAAAGCTCCGGATTTCAATCATATATTTAAATGGAGGTTGGTACAGGAACAAAAATTGAAATTGACATCAAAAAATAAAAAGACTATGTCAAAAACACAGGTAAAAGAATTTATAATGTTTTATGAAAGAATAACAAAACACATGATGAAAAATTATTCTAAAATTTCAGATCTAACGATTTTCTTAGATAAAAATCATAGATCAAAAAAAATGAAAAAATTTTAAAATGCTCAATAAAATATTAATAGGATTATTTTTTATTTTATTATCTTCTAATGTATATGCAGAAGATTTGCTTCAAATTCTTTCAAAAGCTTTTGAAAATAACTCTAAATTAAATGCCCAAAGAGCAAGTCTTGAAGCTGAAAAACAAGATGTGAATATTTCTCGAGGAGATTTTTTGCCATCAGTAACATTGTCAGGAGATGCAGCTTCTCAAAAAGATACTAATAGAAAAAATCAATCAGGTTCTTCTTTGCAAGATACAAATTCAACTCCAGAAAACCGATCTGTATTAGTTGAACAACAGATCTTTAGTGGTTTTAGTAATTACAATAATTTAAAAAAATCAAAACTTGAGTATGAATTTGCCAAATTTGAATTAAATAAATTAGAGCAGGAAGTTATATTAAGTGCTGCAAAGGCATATTATAATCTTGGTTACAATGCTAAAAGTCTTGAATTCAACCAATCTAATGTTGAGCTTTTTGAAAGACAAGTTGAAAGTGATAGATCTAGGCTTGAAAGGGGTGAAATTAGCTTAACTGATTTTGCTCAGTCTGAGTCATCTTTAGCAGGTGCTACTGCGAAATTAATAACTGCTAGAAATGAACTTATATCTGGTCAAAAAAACTTTCAAAAAATAATTGGTTTAGAGGCTCCTGAAGAGATACTACTTGCATATACACCAAAGCTTAGAATACCGACCAGTTTAAGAACAGCAACCTCAATATCAGACCAAATTAATCCTAGACTAAATCTTGCGAAGTTAGACCTGGAAATTTCGAAAAGAGAACTTTACGCAGCAAGAGGAGACTTATCTCCATCTGCCTCAGTATCTTATCAAAAAAAGAAAAATTATGATTTAAGTAGCACTATAGATGAAAGAGAGCAGGAAGAGATTAAAGCTACACTTAAATGGCCATTATTCAAAGGTGGAAAAAATATATCATCTGTTAAAAAGGCTTCTTTTAAATTGAAAGAAAAAGAGTTGATTTTGCAAGATACTATAGATCAAGTTCAAATAGATACTGCAAATGCATGGACAAATTACAACTCTGCGAAGGGAATTTTGGATGCTACCAGTGCTCAATTAAAGGCTGCAGAAATCGCAAACGAGGGTATCACATTAGAATATGATAGCGGTAATAGAAGAACTACTTTGGAAGTAATACAATCAAGAGCTCTATTGTTAGATTCGAGAACAAGTTTTGCCAAAGCACAAAAAGACTATGCCATAGCACAGTTCAATTTACTCGCATCTATTGGCGATCTTTATTTAAATAATATCAAATAAATACTTACAACATTTTAAGATTGATTAAAAGAACAAAATGTGTACATTTAAGACAGTGATTCGTAATTAAAAAAAAGGAAAAAAATGACAAAAAATAATTTAAAGGTAGTTAAATCAGATACCAAGAAGGATCAAGAGATTAAGGAAAAAAATAAGGCTTTAAACGCTGCTATAAGCCAAATAGACGATAATTTTGGTAAAGGCTCCGTAATGCGTCTTGGGCAGCAAAAAGCAATGGATGTAGAGTCTATTTCAACAGGTTCATTAAGTTTAGACTTGGCACTCGGAATTGGTGGATTGCCCAAAGGTAGAGTTATAGAAATTTATGGCCCTGAGTCATCTGGTAAAACAACTTTAGCTTTACAAGTTGTTGCAGAAGCACAAAAAAAAGGTGGAATTTGTGGTTTTGTAGATGCTGAGCATGCTTTAGATCCGGTTTATGCGAAAAAATTAGGAGTTAAAACAGATGAACTGCTTATTTCACAACCAGATACTGGTGAACAAGCCCTAGAAATTGCCGATACTTTGATCAAGTCAGGTTCATTATCTGTTATGGTTGTTGACTCAGTTGCAGCATTAACTCCAAAAGCAGAATTAGAAGGAGAAATGGGAGATCATCATGTAGGTTTACAATCAAGATTGATGAGTCAGGCTTTAAGAAAACTAACTGGATCAATTGCTAAATCTAATACTATGGTCATTTTCATTAATCAAATTAGAATGAAAATTGGTGTTATGTTTGGTAACCCAGAAACTACATCTGGTGGAAATGCACTTAAATTTTATTCATCTGTTCGAATGGACATAAGAAGAATTGGTGCCATCAAAGACAAAGATCAGATAATAGGTAATAGTACCAGAGTTAAAGTTGTAAAAAATAAAGTAGCACCACCATTTAAAATGGTAGAGTTCGATTTAATGTA
>NHIT01000011.1 GCA_002171925.1 Candidatus Pelagibacter sp. TMED196
AATTTCCTATAGGAGACGTCTGGGGAGTTGGAAAACAATTGTCAAAATTATATATCAAGAATGGAATAGATAATGCATATAAACTAAAGTCAACATCAAATACCTGGGTAAAGAAGAGTACAAATGTTTTAGGTTCAAGAACTGCAATGGAACTTCGTGGTATAAATTGTATTGGTTTGCAAACACACGAGGAAAAAAGAAAAAATTGCTGTGTATCTAGATCGTTTGGAAAAAAAGTAACTGACCTACAAAAACTAGAGGAAGCTGTAACTACATATTGTTTAAATGCAGCCGAAAAAATAAGGGGAGATAATCAAATATGCAGGGCTCTAACAGTTTTTATTAGAACTAGTCCTTTCAACAAAAACAGAAAATACTATTCAAACGGACTAACAATAGATCTACCAATAGCAACGAGCAATAGCATAGAGCTAGTTAAGAATGCAAGAAAAGCATTAAAGAGCATATATAAACCAGGTTATTATTATCAAAAAGCTGGAATAATTTTATCAAAATTAAAAGATTCGGATGGTAAAGATATTAATTTATTAACACCTTTACTTGAGAATAAATCAAAAGAACTGATGAAAGCGATTGATTATACAAACATGAAATATGGCAGGCATGCAATTAGCATTGCGAATGCAGGAATAAACAAGGGATGGAAAATGAGAAGAGAGCATTCATCAAAGATAGATACTGCTTCCTTTAATTATCTACCAAAAGTAAGTGCGTCATAATTATTAAAAATCAATGTTGATAGTAAGGTAAAAAATTGTCTATAAAAANNCGTGGAAAAAAANATATATATAATNCACGAAAATGATGAATGGCTTGTTCCATTAAGAGANAGTTTTAAAAAAATCAAAGCNCCTTTTAAAGAATGGCANATGGATAAAGAAAGTTTTGATTTTAAAAAATCNCCNCCAAATGGTATTTTTTATAATAGAATGAGTGCTAGTGCACATTCACGGGGACATAGATATGCTCCAGAAAATACNAAAGANGTTCTTGATTGGTTGGAAAAAGATAAAAAAAGAGTTGTAAACAATTCAAGAGCCTTGGAGCTAGAAATAAGTAAACAAAAACAATATGAACAATTAAAGAAATTCAATATAAATTTTCCAAAAACATATTATGCTAAAAATAAAGACGAGATCCTAGCAAAATCAAAAAATTTTAAAAAACCGTTTATTACAAAACATAATAGAGGTGGAAGAGGTCTCGGAG
This sequence comes from Candidatus Pelagibacter sp. TMED196, assembly GCA_002171925.1. The sequence goes on from NHIT01000011.1 coordinate 1,231, forward strand.
TAAAATATTTTACAAATTCAAATGAGCTTGAAAAATATGTTAATACAAATTTTGAAGACTCTATTGATGGAATTACTTTATTACAAGAATATATAGAGTCTGATCCAAAAATAATTACAAGAGTGGAGTTTGTAAACGGAAAGTTTTTGTATGCAGTTCAAGTTGATGCTAGTGATGGTTTTGAGTTATGTCCTGCTGATGCTTGTAATATTGAAGAAAAGTTTTGTCCAACAAATCCAGATGGTAATAAATTTATGATTGTAAAAGATTATAACAATCCTGAACTTGAAAAATATGAAGATTTACTTAAATCGAATAATATCGAAATTGCAGGTATTGAATATATTAAAGGTAAAGATGAAAAACATTATACTTATGATATCAATACGAACACAAATTATAATTCAATTGCAGAGCGAAAGAGTAATTTAAAAGGAATGGATTCTATAGCAACATTCCTTTACAATGAATTAAGGAAATAAATTTTAAGGGGTGTCTACAAAGACTGAGATTATACCCTTTGAACCTGACCGGTAATTCAGTGAGGGAATATGAAAATAAAATTAGCACTTGAGTGGTTTATAAATCCTGATCACCTACCCTTTATTGTGGGTCTGAACAAAGGTTTATATAAAAAAAATAACATCGATTTAGAAATTATTGAACCTGAAGGACATTATGATGGTTTTAAAGAACTTGCTCAAAATAATATTCAATTAGCCACTAATGAGCCTCTTCACTTAATTGAAAAATATCAAAATAATATTTGCTCAATTGGAAACTTTTTTGAAACTAANGGNGGNATTATATTTACCANTAAAGGNTATGAAAATTTAGTTAATGGAAAAGAAATTAAAATTACTTCACCTGTTAGTAACCCTGTTACAGACAAAATAGCTAATGATATTATTAAAAGACATTTAAAAAAAATTAATATAACCAATAACAATATAAAAATTGTAGCTAATGATTTTTATCATATTAAACATCTTAAGGCTGGATTTGATGCTGCATGGCTATGTTTCGAAAACTTTGAGGGTGTTGAGTCAAAATTAGAGGGTTTGGAGGTAAAAAAATTATATTTAGAAGATGTTGAAATACCTAATTTTTGTGCACTGGACGTATTTGCCTCAAAATCTTTTGCTAGTATTAATAAGGATTTGCTACATGACTTTAAATCTATAGCTCAGGAAAGCATCAAAGTTTTAAGTTCGGACTTAGATTATTCTAAATCTTCTTATTATTCTTATACTAAAACAAAGCCTAGTCCATTAATGGATAATATTATTAAAGATACAATTCATAGATTTAAAAATCCTTTTGATAATTCAAAAAATAAGTGGAAAAAATTACATAATTACGTAGTTACACAAAAAATTTCAAATATATCTGATGATCAATACTCAGATATGTTTATTTAAGTGGAGACTTACCAATTAAATGAAGATTTACAACTGATGCCGCTATATCAGTGGATTTATCAGTCCTAAATTTACTAATGACACTCTGAGTTTTTGTAATTTGGTTTTCTAGATAATGTTTATTACTTAAAAGATCATTAACTTTATTAAAAATATTGTTTGAAGTACAATTTGATTGTAATAATTCAGGAATAATTTCTTCATTAGCTGCAATATTAATTATATTTGCAAATTTTACTTTAACTAGCATTTTAATAATAAAGAAATTAATAAAACCCATCTTATATATTATTATTGAAGGAATTTTTGCTTTACAAATCTCTAAAGAAATTGTGCCAGATTTAGCCACAGCAAACATGGAAGAATCTAGGATATGAGATTTAATTTTTTCATCACCAATTGCCCCACAATTTTTTAAACCTTCTTTTAATAATAAATTTTGGATGAAGTTAATATGTTCTTTAGTTGAATGAAAAACAAAAAATAAATCTTTATATTTATTATTCATCTTATTGACAAAATCAATTAATATAGGTGTCAAAACATTAATCTCTGTCAATCTACTTCCCGGAAAAATAGAAAAAATTTTTTTATTTTCTTTTATAATTTGGCTTATATCGATTTTATTTTTATCTCCTTTTTCAAGCAAAGGATGACCGGTAAAAGTTGATGGTATTTCTTCTTTATCAAAATATTGCTTTTCAAAGGGAAATAATAATAAAACGTGATCTAAAAAAGATTTTAGCTGCTTTACTCTCTTTTCTCTCCAAACCCAAACTTGTGGTGCTACAAAATGAATTGTTTTTATACTTGGATCTCTTTTTTTTACTTCTTTTGCTACTCGTAATGTAAAATCAGGACTATCAACCGAAAAAAGAATATCTGGTTTAAATTTAATAATTTCTTTTACAGTTTCATTTATTTTGCTCTTTATTTTAAAAATATTTAACAAAACTCTCGTAAATCCAAGATATGTAATATCTTTTAAATCATAAATTGACTTAATACCTAAAGCATTTAAATGTTCCCCACCGACAGATAAATATTCTATATCTGATCTTGAATTTTTAAGTTTAATAATAACCTTTGAGGCTAATTTATCTCCAGAAGGTTCACCGGTTAGTATAAATATTTTTTTCATCCCCAGATTTTGTTTAATGTTTCCTCTCTTTGGCAACCTTTTTTGTACATTAAATATCTTATAAAATTTTTCTCATAATAATCTTGATGGTAAGTCTCAGCTATATAAAATTCCTTGAATTTTTTTACATAAGTAACAACTTTTTTATTAAACTTATTTTCAATATTTTTAATTGAAGCTTTTATAATTTTTTTTTGATCAATGTTCTCAAAAAAAACTACCGACTTATAGCTTTCACCTTTATCACAAAATTGGCCATCTTCATCGAAGGGGTCAATATTGATCCAATAAATTTCTAAAAGTTTTTTAAAGTTTGTAATTGATGAATCGTAAGTAATTTCTAAAGTTTCATAGTGGCCAGTAATATTTTTAACAACATCTTTGTATTTAGGATTTTTTACGTGTCCCCCAGAATATCCAGAAATAGTTTCGATCACACCATTAACCTTATCAAATGATTCTTCCATACACCAAAAACAACCTCCGGCAAAATAAACTTTGGATATATTTTCAGCATTTAAATTTACTGGTAATAATAAAAAAAAAATTATTAATAAAGCTTTTTTCATTTGTACATTTTCCAAAGTTCTCCATAATCTGACAGCATATATAATTCACCTGTCTCTTTATGTATTTTGATATCTCTTATTCTTCCAATATTGCCTTTAAAAATTATTTGTTCACTTATAAATTTATTATTTTTAAATTTTATTTTTCTTAATGACTGGTCTTTAAGTGAGGTAATTAAAGCATCCCCGTTCCATTCTTTAAACTCATCACCTTGATATATAGCCATCGCACTCACAGCTATCGATGGAACCCAATACTTAATTGCTTTTGTAAAACCTGGTTTCCATTTTGGCCCAATTTTAGTTCCAGTATAATTTGTTCCGCCCCAACCTAAAATTTTCCAACCATAATTTTCAGCATAATTAACTGTACCAAACCAATCACCACCTTTAGCACCATGATTAGTAATATAAATTTTATTATCAAAAGGAGATAATGACATCCCTTGAGGATTTCTTACTCCAATTTGAAAAATTTCAGGTAGCCATTTCTTTTTATTTTTGAATTTAGGATTGTCTTTAGGAATAGATCCATCTAAGTTTATTCTGATTATGCTACCTGGATGTTTTGTAAAATCTTGAGCAATCATTCCCTGTCCTCTTTCACCAGCAGAAATATATAAATGTTTATTTTTTTTAACTAATCTTGAACCAAAATGATATCCAGAGTCAATTGCTGGCTCAGCCCTAAAAATATTATTGAATTTAATAGAACTCTTATCAAATTTACCTTTTGCAACAGAGGTGCTTGTTTTCCGACCCTCTCTTTGTTCAGAATAAGATACATAAACATTTTTATTATCATACAGAACATCGAGAAGGCCTCCCTGACCATCCTCAAGAAGAGATAAATTGTGTTTAATTTCAGATATTATTTGATTTTTTAAATCTAAATGAAAAAGCTTACCTTTTTTTTCAGTATAAATAATACTGGTATTATTAATAAATGATAAACTCCAAGGCTTGTCCATACCATCTACGATCTTTTCCAATTTAACTTCCAACCCAAATAAATTTGAAAACCAAAAAAAATGTATAATTATGATTATTTTTTTCATTTTGCTATAAGAAACATTTTATTTTTGTTTGCAAAATTAATACATTTTTTTTTCTCAAGTAAAATGTTGCTTTTGCTTTTTAGAACTATTCCTTTTAAACCGGCTGCTTTACATTGAACAAAGGTTTTAAATCCTACAGTTGGTAGATCGATTCTTAAATCTTGTTTCTTTTTTGGAAGTTTGACTAGTACACCTTTATTTTTAAATATTTTACTTTTGCATTTGTTAAGCATTTTTTTGGTTCCGCCTTTTCCCTCTATAGCTAACACTTTGTCATTTCTAACTACAGTACCTTGACTATAATTATATTGGTTTAATCTATTGAGTGTTTTGATAGCTTTATTAATATCTTTATTATCGTCTTTAGTTGGTTTGATTTTAGTGTGGTTGCCTTTATTTAAAGAGAGTTCAGGATTAAAAATTAGTGAATTAATAGTTTTAATTTTTTCTTTATTCAATATTTTTATTATTTCTTTTAATATTGACACATCTCCATATTTAGAACTTTTTATTATTCTGGGCATATAATAAATACCTTTTAGATCTAATCTTAACATTGAAAAATTTGGTTTTTTGACGCTACCAGCAAAAAGAACTTTCTTACAATAATTTTCTCTTAAGATATTAATAATTTTGCCAAACTGTCCTATTGATACCGAAAATGAATTTTTCTCTTTTTTAAAAGATTTATTTTTAGTTAAATCAATAATCAAATATTTTTTTTTCTTTTTTTTAACTTTTTTTAAGATTTCTTTTGGAAATGATGTTTCACCAAATATTAAACCAATCATTATTCAGATAACGGCGAGCAAATAGGTCTTTTTTTATCCTTTTCAATAAATTTAGTGACCTCTTGTACTAATTCATTTTGTTTAAATTCACCATTAATTTTACTGAGATTGTCATGAAGATTATTTGAAGAAAATATTTTTTTATATGCTTTATCTAATTCAATTATTTTTTTATTATCGTATTTTTTCCTTCTTAATCCTACTAAATTTATACCTTTTAAATAATTTCTATTACCAAATGAAAGACCAAAAGGGATAACGTCTTTTAAGACTCCAGTCATACCTCCGATCATAGCTAATCTTCCAATTCTAGTAAATTGTTGTACAGCTGAGTTGCCTCCTATAACAACAGAGTCTTCGATTGTTACATGTCCTCCTAAAGGAACATTGTTAGCAATTACGACATTATTTCCTATGTTACAATCATGAGCTATATGAGATGAAATCATAAATAAACAATTATTTCCTATGACTGTTTTACCTCCACCGCCTGCAGTGCCAGGATTAATTGTTACGTATTCTCTTATTGTATTATATTCGCCTATATCTAAACTATTTTTTTCACCTTTAAATTTTAGATCCTGTGGAGATGTCCCAATACTTGAAAAAGGATAAAGTTTTGTAAACTTGCCAATTTTTGTATTACCTTCAATATGAACATTTGAAATTAGTTCAACCCCCTCTTCTAAATGAACATTCTCTCCAACAAAACAAAATGGACCAATTTTAACATTTTTTTCAACTATTGCTTTGGGGTCTATTACGCTTGATTTGTGTATCATTTGTTTCTATCAACTATTGTTGCTGACCATTCTGCATCAGCCATTTTTTTATCATTAACCGTTGCAATACCTTTGTACTTCCAAACTCTTCCATGAGATCTGACTGCTTCTATATCCAAATGTAATTCGCAATCAGGCATTACAGGGTTTCTAAAACGTGCTTTTTCAACACTCATTAGATAAACTAATTTATCCTTATATTCTTTTGGATCAATACCGTGTGCTGTAAGCGCAGCAGCTGCTTGGCCGAAAGCTTCTACAATTAATACTCCAGGCATAACGGGTTGGCCTGGAAAATGTCCATCAAAAAAAAATTTTCCTTTTTTAACTATAACTATTGCAGTCGCTGATTTTAATGGAACTATATTAATTAATCTATCAATTAAAAGCATTGGCTCTCTGTGAGGTAAAAGCTTTTCGATTTGTTCTTTATTAATACTATTTGTCATTTTTACTTTTTAAAAAATCCTTTAAAGGCATAGCTGGATAACCCATAACCGTTATCCCATTTGGTATATTTTTTATAACTCCGCTTCCACCGCCAATTTTTACATTGTTTCCTATTTTTAAATGCCCAGAAATCCCAGCTTGTCCTCCTATTGAAACATTATTACCAATAGATGTACTTCCAGCAAAACCTACTTGGCCTGCAATCATACAATTTTCACCTATCTTAACGTTGTGAGCCATGTGTACCTGATTGTCTAAAAACGAATTTGTACCAATTACAGTATCACCAATAGATCCTCTATCTATCGTGCAGTTTGCACCTATCTCAACATTGTCATTAATAATAACTCTTCCAATATGAGGGAATCTAAAGTTTTTACCTTTGAGCGGTATAAAACCAAAGCCTTTAATACCTATTTTTGAACCATCTTGAATCACTACATCACTTCCAATTAAAGAATTTCTTAAAGTTACATTTGAACCAATTATACAATTTTTGCCTATTTGAACATCATGTTCAACCGTTGTGTTATTACCTATAATGGTGTTAGTACCTATTTTAACATTTTTTCCAATAAAATTATTCTTACCAAATGTGACAGAGTCATATTCCGTTGATAGTTTACTAGACTCTACCAGGGTTTTGTCGGGATAATCGATATCTGCATTTGGATAAAACATTTTAGATACTTGAGCAATAGCAAATAAAACATTTTTAACTATTATCGTAACACATTCTTTTGGTAAAAAATTTTTCAAATTATTTGTAGTTAAGCAGACAGAGGCTTTTGTTTTTTTTGCTAAATCAATATAATCAGGTGAATTCAAGAAAGTTATATTGTTTTTTTCAGCTTTATCTAAAGTTTTAACGTCTGTAATTGAAATATCCTTTTTTTGTACACCAAGTTCCTTTGGTAATTTACTTAAATTGTAAGGACCTTTTGGAACAAAAAAAGATATATCTTGCATCAAGACTTAGTTTAATTCAATTGATTTTAGTTCTTTATCTAATAATTTTAAAATTTTTTCAGTTAGATCAAATTTAGAATTTGCTAAAAGAATATTTTTTTTGTCAACTATCATCTCTATACTATTTTCATTCATATATTTTTGCAAAATAGGATTTAGTGTTTTAATAAGTTTGGCTCTAGCTTCATTCTTTTTTTTAAGCCATTCATTAGATGCGTTACGTCTTTTCTTTTGATAATTAATATTTTTTTCTCTTAGAAGGTTAAGTTTTTTTTTATAATCTTCATTGGAGATGAGTTTCTTTTTTGAGATTAAATCAGACTCTTCTTTTTTAAGAGACACAGACTCTTTTTTCAATTTTTCATTTTCGTCATCGAATTTTTTCTTTAAAAAAGTTTGTGCTTTTTTTCCTGCTTTGCTGTTATTTAATATGTGTTTTATATCAACAAAATAAACATCTGATGCTATAGCTTGGTTGAAAACACCAATGGAAAATAAAAGTATAAATAATATTTTTATAATTTTCATATTAAAATGATGTTCCTATTTGAAATTTAAATTGTTGAGTTGTATCACTTTCTGCTGAAGATAAATCTTGAGCAAATACAAAGTTTAACGGCCCTATTGGTGTATATACATTAGTAGCAATACCGACAGCTGACCTAATAGTGCTTGATTGTCCAATTTTTGAGTCGTAATCAACATGCCATAGATTTCCTATGTCCAAAAAGGCTGCTACATCTGTTTGTGTAGCATCTGGTAATAAATTTGGTAGTGCTGCCTCAAAATTCATCGCTAATGCATAGTTACCGCCTACATAATCTCCAGAGTCAACTGGACCAACTTTTCTATTTTCAAAACCTCTGAGTCTCTTTGATGGAATATGAATACGTTTACTTAATCTGACATCATCTTCGACAGCAACAACACCGGCAGCATAAAATTTAAAAGCTCCCAATACATTTTCACTAAAACTATGATACTTGCTCAGGGTAAATCTATTAAATACAGAAGAGTTTTCCTCAACATATAAAGGAAGTGTTTGTGCAAATCCAAGGATTGATCCACTTGTGGGCATAAATCTTCTGTCTCTAGTGTCTTTTTCTACGCCATATCCAAATGATAGGTCAGTAAATGAACCAGCTTGTTTTTTTAGACGCTCAGAAGCTGTTCCGTCAACCGTCATGTCATCAAATGATAATTCAAGACTCGGTGATAAAAAAATATCATCGTACTGCTCGAATCTAGTTCCAATATTTAATTGTGTTAGGGTATTTTCATAACCTGAATTAGGTCTGTCAGTTTTTTTACTAGAGAGACCATATTCAAGAGTATTACCGGAAAAATTATAGTTTGGATTTATAATTGATATACCACCTCTAAGTGCACTTTCTGAAGCTTCTAGAGAAGTATCAACAATAAGGCCTTTTCCTAAATAGTTATTTTCTGTTAGTGAAAATGATACTGTTGTTCCATCTGTACCAGTACCTGCGCCAGCCGCAATTTCTCCTGTTGGCATTTCTTCCACTATTATATCCATGACTTTCACATCTTTTGAGGAACCATCAGATACTCTGTAATTTACTTTTTTAAATATATTTCTTGATCTTAATTTTGATATTGATTTATCAAGTTTAATTTTACTGTAAGGATCACCTTCATCTAAGATTAATTCTGATCTTATTACAGAGTCATTTGTAACAGTATTTCCCTGTATATTAATTCTTTCAACAACTATTTTGGGACCTTCAAAGATTTTAAATTCCAAGTCAACAAATTTTCCATCTATCGTTTCGGATACTGAATGAGTTACAAATTGAAGTTCATTATCGTCTATTAGTTCATCTATACTTTCAAGAATTTTTGTAATTTTAAAAGGGGAATAATAGGTTCCGGCAAATTTTTTAAAGTCATTTTCTAATGTTTTAAAAATTTTTTTATCAAAAACAGGATCTATACTAGTTGAAATTTTTTTAATTCTGTATCTTTGGCCAGCGTTTATATTAAATGTAAGCTCAATTCCTTCTTTATCTTTAATAAAAACATTACTAGATAAAATTTCAGCATCATAGTAACCTTTGTTTAAATAATAATTTTTAAGTAGTCTTTTATCTAACTCAATTCTTTGATTATTTAAATAAATATTTCGGGAAATAAATTTCCAAAATTTAGCTTCTTCTGTTGCAATAACATCTCTAAGTCTTTTTGTTTTAATTTTTTTTTCTCCTATAAAGAAGATTTTGGTAATTTTTTCTCTTTTGCCTTTATCTATTATAAATATTAAATCTAATAAATTATTACCACCTTTTACTTCAACTGTTCTAGCTTCTACATTAGTTGAATAATAACCCAGCTGATTATAAAACTCTTTAATTATCTCAACATCTTTTTTTACGTCATTTTTGATAAAAGAAGATTTTTCTTTTAATGTCATAAAGTTTAAAAGAGCTTTTGTGAATTTTTTGGTTGCTTCACCCTGTAAAGCAATAGAATTAATAATTGGGTTTTCTTCAACATTTATTTTTAAAATTCCATTTGAAAAGTTAATTGATATTTTTGAAAAGAATTTTGTATCGTATAAATTCTTAATAATGATGTTAATTTCTTCCTGTGAATAATCTTTATTTTTTTCAATTTCACCATAAACAATAAGAGTTTCATCTGAAATTCTTTCATTACCCAAAATCACAATCTTATTTAATTTTTCAGCTTTTGATGGCAACATAAAAAATATAAAAATGAATAAGACTATATGTAGGATATTAAATATTTTTTGCATAATTTTTTGATATAATTTCTAAAGTTTTTTTTCGAGCCCAATTATCAATTTTATAAATTTCATTAATGTTAGGTACCTTTTTTACAGCATATTTATTGAAATCTCTATCCTTAAAAACCCTTTTTAAAGTCTCATAGATTCCATTATAGGGTATTTTTTTTTTTAAAAAACTATCTACTAAAATTTCGTTACTAGCATTGAGAATAATTGGACCTGATTTTGATAAAAATTTATCCTTATTTAAAGTAACAATTGGAAATCTTTTTTTATCAACTTTTTCAAATTTAATATTTTTTAATTGATTTATAAAATTATTATTTTTTTTTATAATTTTATCTATATTTACTTTATTATTATATATGGCGTTAGATATTGGGATTTTCATATCTGTGTCATGGTATAAAAATTTGATCTGTCCATTTTTAAAAACTACTATGGCATGTACTAAAGACTGTGGATGAACAATGATTTCGTATTTTTTTGGATTAAATGAGAATAGCCTGTGTGCTTCAACTAATTCTAATATTTTATTCATTAGATTAGATGAATCTACAGAAATTTTTTTTCCCATATTCCAATTTGGATGCTTGTAAGCATCTGCAGGTTTAATTTTTTTAAAAGAGCTAATAGGTCTTCTTAAAAAAGGACCTCCTGAAGCAGTTATATAAATTTTTTTAATATCAATATCACTATAACTGTTTGTTAATTGTTTAATTGAAAAGTGTTCAGAGTCTATAGGAATTAATTTAGTTTTACTAATTTTAATTATTTTTGATAAAATATGCCAACCACAGATAATAGATTCTTTATTTGCCAACAGTATTTTTTTAGATTGCTTCGCAAATTGTATTGTGGGTTCTAAACCTGCTATTCCAACTATTGCGGCAATAGTTATATCAAACTTCAATTTAGTAGGAACATTGTTAAATTTATTTAAAATTTTTGTCTTTTTATTCGTAACATTTTTTTTAATTTTATTATAAACAAAAAAATCTGTAACTACAAAATATAAGGGTCTATATAAATTTATTTGACGTATAATTTCTTTGTAATTTGAGTTAGCCGAAAGTAATAGGATACTAAATTTTTTTTTATTTAAATTTAATATTTGAAGAGAACTTTTGCCAATACTTCCCGTAGAACCTAAGATAGAAATTTTCTTTTTCATGGAAATATTTTAAGAGTATACAAAATATAACCTAAAATAACTACAAACATTAAACCATCAATTCTATCAAAAATACCTCCGTGACCAGGAAGTAATTTCCCAGTATCTTTAATTTTTTCTAATCTTTTAAAGTAAGAAATAGTTAAATCTCCTAATTGAGCTGCAACAGAAAAAATAATTGCTAAAATAAAGAATTTAGTTTTTAAAAAGAAATTATTATCAAAGCCTGTAATCAACTCAACGATTAAATCAATTGCAAACACAGAGATTAAAGAAAATATAAAAGACCCAACAACTCCTGCGATTGTTTTATTGGGGCTTATTTTTGATATTTTTTTACTTTTAAAAAATTTACCAAAAATATAACCTCCGATATCTGAAAATATTGTTAAAATTATAATCCAAATCAATAAGAAAAAAGACGAGGCTGTATCGTTTCTTAAAAATAAAAATGCCAACAAAGAAATGACTAGAATAATATCAATTAGTATAATTGTGAGTTTTTTTTTGAATACTGAAAAAACTTCATAATTTCCCAGTATCAAAATAGTATATAAAAAAGAAACGATATAATTACCTCCCTTTAATATAAAAAAAATTGATATGGGAAAGATAATTACAGAGGTTATTATTCTTTTTTTTAAATTACTCATATATTACCAAAATTTCTTTTTACTTTTTTAAAATTATTTATAATTTTAATATAATCTGTAACTTTAAAGTCTGGCCACAACTTATCAACAAAATAAATCTCAGTATACGCCATTTGCCAAAGTAAAAAATTACTTAATCTTTTTTTTCCACCCGATCTAATTAAGATATCTGGATCAACAATACCGTCAGTATACAAATTATTTTGCAGATTTTTCATACTTATAGACAATTTTTTTTTTTGGATTTGTCTCATTGCATCAATAATTTCATTTTGTGAACCATAGTTAATTGCCAAATTTACTAAAATTTTATTACATTTTTTTGTTTTTTTCATGGATTCAAGTAACTTTGATCTTACATTTTTAGGAAGATTTTTTATATTTCCAATTATATTAATTTTAATATTATTTTTTATTAAATTATGAATTTCTTTGCTAAAATAATAATTAATTAATTTGAAGAGAAAGGTAATTTCTTTTTTGGGTCTTTTCCAGTTTTCGCTTGAAAACGTATAAAATGTTAATATAGGAATTTTTATTTTAATAGAAGCTTTAACAATTTTTTCAATTATTTTAACTCCATTCTGGTGACCAAAATTTCTATTTTTTCCTTTTTTTTTGCCCCATCTACCATTACCGTCCATGATAATAGCTATATGGTTAACTTTATTCATAAAGTTAAAATTTCTTTTTCTTTTTCTGCTAAAATTTTTTCTATAAGGGAGATATTTTCATCTGTACTCTTTTGAACATCGTTTTCAAAGTTTTTGCTTTCATCTTCACCTATTTTTTTATCTTTTAATAAACTTTTAATATTATCATTAGACTCTCTTCTTACATTTCTTATCGAAACTTTTGCTTTTTCTCCTAAATTTTTTAATATTTTTGTTAATTCTTTTCTTCTTTCCTCGGTAAGTTGTGGAATTCGAATTCTTAAAATTTGTCCGTCAACTTGAGGGTTAATACCTAAATTGGACTTTTTAATTTCAGTATCGACTAAATTGACATTGCTTTTATCCCAAACCTGTATTGATATTGTTCTGGGTTCTGGAACGGTTATTGATGCTAACTGGTTAATAGGCATCTTTTGTCCATAAACATCTATCCTTATCAAGTCCAACATGGCTGGGTTTGCTCTACCAGTTCTTAAAGTCGAAATATCTTTTTTGTACGAAGAAATAGTTTTGCCCATTTTTATTGAAACCTCATTTTTATTAAATATCTCCATTTAGCTAAATTCCTTCCCCTACTTTAAATCTTACAAAATCAATAACTTTAATTTCACCATTCTTTGAATATTGTTTTAAAAAACTACTTACTGTCATTTTAGTATCCATGATCCAAGTTTGATTAAGCAACGTGTTTTCAGAAATAAATTTTTTAATTTTACCATTAGCGATTTTTTCAATCATTTCAGATTCTTTACCACTATTTTTTAACTCTTCTTTAATAATTTCAAGTTCTTTATCTAAAATATCTTTATTAAGTCCGTCATCATTTATAGCAAGAGGAGATTGCGCTGCTACATGCATAGCAAGTTTATTTCCTACTTCATTGAGATTTTTTTTATTATCATTTGAGAGTTTTACAATAGATATTACTTTGCCAATATTTTTTTCTGATGAATTGTGAACATAAAAAAAATTTTTACCATCATTACTAAAATATTTACTTCGTCTAATTGTTATTTTTTCGCCAATTTTAGATATTAAAGTTATAAGATTTTCCTCGACTGTTTTGTCATTATTCATTTTACTTTTATTTAATTTAGCTAAATCAGCTTTATTGATAAAATTTATATTTGATATTTCTTTACAAAAAGAAATAAAGTCCTTATTTTTAGCAACAAAGTCGGTTTCACTATTTATCTCTATTATAGAAATATTGCCATCTTTTTCATTTACTAAAATAAGACCATCTGCAGCAATACGGCTCATTTTTTTTGATGCTTTTGCAATTCCTTTTTTTCTTAAATATTCAATTGATTTTTCAATATCTCCGTTTGTTTCTGTAATTGCTAATTTACAATCTGAAAATCCAACGCCTGTAATCTCTCTTAGTTTTTTAATATTATCTAAAATTTTTTTGTCTGACATTACTTTAGTTTACTTGCCTCAAGTTTTTTTTGGTGTATTGCTATCTTTTTTGGATGGTTGTTCTTTTTTTTCTGACGGATTACTTTTGTTTTGTGTTTCAATATTTATTTTATTAGTAACAATATTTTTCTTTGCATCAATAATTGTGGATTTTAATAACTCGCAATAGAGATCAATAGATCTTCTTGCATCATCGTTACCTGGAATTGGATGGTTTATTCCTGTTGGGTCAGAATTGGAGTCTAAAACTGCGACTATTGGTATTTTTAATTTAATTGCCTCTTTGATTGCTAATGACTCGACATTTGTGTCGATAACAAAAATCATTTCAGGAATTTTGTTCATATTTGAAATCCCCCCCAATGATCTATTTAGTTTATCCTTTTCTTTTCCAAGTTTTAGTATTTCTTTTTTAGTAAATCCAATATCTTCTTTGGATAAATCTTTTTCTAACTTTTTTAATCTTTTGATTGAATTTTGAATAGTTTTCCAATTAGTAAGCATGCCACCTAACCATCTATAATTAACATAAAACTGCTCAGTATCTTTTGCTAATTTGAGAACTGTTTCGGAGGCCTGTTTTTTTGTGGATACAATTAAAAGCTTACCGCCCGAAGATATGCATTTATGAACTTCTTTCATTGCATTTTTTATTAAAACAACAGTTTGGGTCAAATCTATTATATGGATTGAATTTTTTTCACCATAAATAAACTGTTTCATTCTTGGATTCCATCTAAGAGTTTTGTGGCCAAGATGAACACCGGCTTCTAATAATTGTTTTATTGATACGTTAGGTATGTTCATAATTTTTTCCGGTTAAACCACCACAGCTTTCCTTTCGGACCGGTGGGCAATTGCCCTGTGCTGTGTGCGAAATTAAATATTTTTTATATTCTTTCTAACTGAAAATCAAGATGTTAAAAACTTATTTTTTTAATATATTCTTTGTTTTTAAGAGCACTAAGCTTGTTTAAATTAAATTTTCTACGATTTTTAAGTGAAAAAATATATATTTTTGAATTTCTATTAACTTTTAATTGAATTTTTGTTTCACCAGTATCATTTAGCAAAATCTTTAAATCTTGCATGTTGGTTTTTCCATTTATTTCTATTGTAACATTATCGTATGATTTATTAATGAAGTCATTAATTGGTACAATATTTTTGATATTTATTCTTCTTGAATTTGTAAGATCTTTTAAGTTATCCTTTTGTAAAGTAATCAAAAATGAGTTGGCAGTCTTTAATTTTTCTCTATTTGAAATTAATAAATCAGAAAATATAAATAATTCATATTCACTTTTTAAATCAGAAAATTTAATTATAGCAAAAGGTGTTCCTTTGGCGCTCTTTTTTTCTTGAATTGACATAATGGTGCCGGCCACGTATCCATTACTATCAGAGTTTTGAACATAGCTTGAGAAAGATTTTATTTTTAATTCATCAAAGTAATCTTTGTAAGCATTAAGGGGATGATCAGACATATAAAATCCAATTGATTGGAATTCGTTTAATAAAATATCTTTTTTTGAATCTGTTTCTTTATTTTTTTCTAATTTAAATATAGTTTCGTCGTTTTCGGATTTATTGGAAAATAAACTCGTCTGATTACTGATTTTTTCTTCCCAAAAAGTTTTATTAACTTGAATAATTTTAGGTATAGCTTTTAACAACGACCCTCTATCATTAAATAACTCGTCGAAAGCACCTGCTTTAACTAAACCTTCAAGCTGTAACTTATTTATATCTTTTGGATTAACCCTATTAATAAAATCATTTAGTGTTTCAAATTTACCATTTTTTTCTCTTTCTTTTATAATATTTGAAACGGCTTCTTTGCCAACACTTTTTATAGCTGACAATGCATAATAAATTTTGCCTTTTTTGGATATAAAGTCAGCGTAAGATTTATTTATTGATGGTCGAATTATTTCAATTTTAAGTCTCTTAAGTTCTTCTACAAATTCTCTTAATTTATCGGTATTTGATAATTCTGTGGACATAGTTGCGGCAATAAAATCCTCGGGAAAGTATTTTTTTAAATATGCAGTTTGATAAGCTATTAAAGCATACGCAGCAGCATGACTTTTGTTAAAACCATATTCTGCAAATGGCTTAATTTTTTGAAATATGAATACTGCTATATCTTTGCCAATACCATTTTTTGTAGCTCCTTTAATAAATTTTTCTTCTTGTTTTTCAAGTTCTTTTCTTTTTTTCTTTCCCATTGCTTTACGTAAAATATCGGCTTCTCCGGGAGAAAAATTTGCTAATGTTTGAGCTATTTGCATTACCTGTTCTTGATAAATAATAATACCATAAGTAGGTTTTAGAATTTTTTCTAGGCTTTCATGAATGTAATCAGGTTTTTTTAAACCATTTTTACAATCATTATAAATTGGAATGTTGTTCATCGGTCCTGGTCTGTACAGAGCTACCAATGCTATTATATCTTCGAATTTATTAGGCTTCATTTGTTTTAAAGCCGATCTAACACCCGTACTTTCAAGTTGAAAAAGTCCTGTGGTTTCACCTGTTGAAAGCATTTCATAAACCTTGCTATCATTTAAGGAAATTTTGCTTATGTCTAAATCTATATTTTTACTTTTTAGAATCTTTATAGTTTTACTAATTAGTGTTAACGTATTAAGACCAAGTATATCAAATTTTACTAAGCCAGCATTTTCTGAGGAGTGCATATCAAATTGTGTTGATGGCAAAAGTAGATTTGAACTATTGTCTCTGTAGAGAGGAACTTCCTCAGATAATTTTTCTCCAGCTATCACCACCCCTGCTGCATGAGTTGCGAGGTTTCTATTAAGACCCTCAAGCTTTAATGAAAGTGCAATTAACTTTTTAACTTTAGGATTGTTTTTTTCTTCTTGTTTAAATCTGGGCTCTCTATCAATAGACTCCTGCAAACTTAACGGTCTTGATGGATCAAAAGGTATCATTTTACAAATTTTATCTACATGTCCATAAGGTAAACCTATTACTCTACCAATATCCCTTAATGCCATTCTGGCTTTTAACTTACCAAATGTAATAATGTGAGCTACACCATTTTTGTACTTTGATTTTAGATAATTAAAAACTAAATCTCTTTTTTCTTCACAAAAATCAATATCAAAGTCGGGCATTGATATCCTGTCTGGATTAAGGAATCTTTCAAAAATTAGGCCAAACTCTATAGGGTCTAGGTCTGTGATATCTAAAGAATAAGCTACAAGTGAACCAGCACCAGAACCTCTTCCTGGGCCTACAGGGATATCGTTTAGTTTTGCCCACTTAATATAATCAGAAACAATTAAAAAATAACCTGAGTAATTCATTTTATGAATTATGCTTAATTCATGAGATAATCTATCAAAATATTTTTTTTTAATTTTTTCTAAATTTATTTTATCTTTTTTTTTTAATATAAAGTTTTTTAATCTATTTTTTAAGCCTTCATTAGATTGAAATGTGAGTTCATCATTTTCGTTACGCGAATTAGAAATTTTTATGGACGGTAGGACTGGTTTTGACTTTTTTACTTTGTAACTAAATCTGAAAGGAAAATTATAATTATTTTCAAGAGCTTCTGGAATATCAGAATATAATTTAGTTAATTCTTCGTTAGTTCTGATGTAGTGATTACCTGAATATTTTTTTCTGTTAATTTCATCAACATAGGTCTTTTCACCAATACATAATAGCGCATCATGTGCTTCGTACATATCTCTGTTTATGTAAAAAACTTCTTGGGAAGCGATAAGAGGTATGTTTTCTTTTTCGGATAAATTTAAAAAAATATCTTCCAGTTTAGGCTCGCCTGTATCATTATGCCTTTGAATTTCTAAATAAAATGAGTTTGAAAAATTATTTTTTAAAATAGACGCAAGTTTATAAACTTCATTCATTTTGTTTTTTTTGACTAAATTATTGAACAGTGAGTCTATACCGCCACTTAAAACTAATAAGTCGTTACAATTATCAAAGAGATCGTTTAAATAACATGTAGGTACAAAGCTTTCTTTGGTTTCTAAATAACTTTTAGACGATAATTTAACCAAATTATTATAGCCTCTTTCTGTTTTAGCAAAAATTGGCAATTTACCAATTGTTTCGTTATATTTAAAATTAATTTGGGTTCCTATAATCGGTTGCGTACCTACTTTGCTAATAGCCTCAGAAAATTCCAAAGCCCCACAAAGATTAAAGCTATCACTTAAACCTACTGATCTTATTTTATTTTTTTTACAATACTCTGCTAGTTCTTCGATTTTGATAGCACCTTCACAAATTGAATATTGAGTATGTATTTTAAAATTATTAAATTTTTGTTTTGCATCAAACATTAGATCTTTTTATATCACCATCACTAATGCTTAAAGCATAATCAGCTTTTTTTGCTAATTCTCTATTATGAGTTGCAATTAATATTATTTTATTTTTTTCTTTTAGGTTTAGAAAATAAGAGAATATATCTTTAGCATTTTTATTGTCTAAGTTTCCCGTTGGTTCATCGGCAAGGATTATTTTAGTCTCTGCAATAAGAGCTCTTGCAATTGCAACTCTTTGTTGTTCACCTCCAGACAAATCTGATGGAAAATGATTTAATCTATGGCCTAAATTTACTTTTTTTAAAAATTTTTCAGCAATTTTTATGGCTTTTTTATAGTTTTCATTTCGTATAATTAATGGCATAGCCACATTCTCTAAAGCAGTAAAATCAGATAACAGATTATTATTTTGAAAAATTATTGAAATATCCTCTCTTATGATTTTATTTTTTTCTGCATCGTTAATATCAGTGATTGATTTGCCAGAAATAAAAATTTTACCTTTTGTTGGGGTATCTAATAATGATATTAAATGTAAGAATGTTGATTTACCCGAACCAGACGGACCCAGTATAGCAACTACCTTTCCAGTTTCGATCTTAAGATTTATATTTTTTAAAACTTCTATTTTTAACCCACTACTTATAAAGTTTTTTGATAAATTATTTATTTCAATAATTTTTTTAGTCATATTTTAATGCTTTTATAGGTTCTATTTTCGTCACCGCCAATGAAGGGAATAATGATGCAAATATAGATGTAACTAATGAAAAACCTGAAATTATAATAATAGAACTAAGGCTGATTTCACTCGGCATTTCTGTTAAAAAATAAACATCCTCAGGAAATATTTGTAAGTTAAATGTATTTGACAGAAATAATCTAATACTTTCAATATTCAAAGAAAATAGTACACCTAGTATAAGTCCTGTTATTGTAGCTGTAAGGCCAATTATAAATCCAGTTAGAAAAAAAGATTTTATAATAGATTTTTTTGATAATCCTAATGATTTCAGGATTGCAATTTCTTTAGTTTTATTTTTAATTAAAATTGTTAGTCCTGAAACAATATTGAATGCCGCAACTACAATTATTAAAGTTAGTATTAAAAACATTACATTTCTCTCAACTTTCAAGGCTGAAAAAAAAGACTTATTTTGATCTGCCCAAGTACTTACATAATAATTTGGGTTTATATTCTGTATTTCATTTTTATATTTATAGGCATTTAGCGGCTCGTTAAGGAATATTTCTAAACTTATGTTGTCCGTATCTTTTCCAAAAAAAGATAAGGAGTCATTTAGATGTAGGAATGAAACACTTCGATCAAACTCATAAAGTCCACTGCTGAAAACTGCAGTAATCTTAAAAGATGATTGTCTTGGTATGTTGCCTAAAGGTGTGGTCATTGAACTGGATGACATTATATTTATTACATCGCCAACAACCACTCCTAATTCAATAGCAAGATATTTTCCAATTACAATAGTTCCAGTTTTAAAATTTGTGATTTGACCATCTATTATATTTTTATTAAACAAATCAATATTACTTATTTTTTTGGGATCAACGCCTCTTAATAATACTCCTTTAGCGCTATTATTATTTAAAATTACCGCCTCCCCATTAAATGTTTTAATAATATTAAAGTTATTATAGTTATTTGATATTACATTATAATAACTTTCAGTAATATTTGTTGAATACGGTTTAATAGTTATATGCGAATTAAAACCTAATATTTTATTTGTCAACTCTGTTCTAAAACCATTCATTACAGACATAACTATAATAAGTACTGCAACACCAAGCATAATACCTAAAAATGAAAAAATAGATATAATCTTTAAAAAACCCTCCTTTTTTTTTGGTTTTAAATTTCTTGATGTGATTAGTTTTTCAACGTCTGTAAACAATTTAGTTTTTTATTTTTTTTATAATTTGTTTTATATCTAACATTTTTGTGTCTGAATTAATTTCCTTAAATTCAAATAGTTCTTTAGACGATTTAGAACCGATAATAATTTGAAAAGGAATTCCTAATAAATCGTGTTTTTTAAATTTGTTAGAAATATTTTCATCAACATCATCTAAAAGAACATCTAAATTATTTTTTTTTAATTCATTATAAAGTTTTTTAGCTTTTTCTAAATTAGATGTATCGTTTTTATTAATTGAGGGAATTATAACTACATCAAATGGTGAAACAGATTTAGGCCATTTCATTTTATTATCTATATATTTTGCTTCAATTATTGCAGCAACTAATCTTGAAACACCAATTCCATATGATCCCATTTTAACAAATATTTTTTTTCCCTCTTTAGTGTCTACAGAACAGTTCATGGGTTTTGAATATTTGTCTCCAAAATAAAATATATGTCCAACCTCAATACCTTTAGTTTGGATCTGATTTTCTTTTTTGACATTTTTATCAAATTCTGTTGATTTGTATTTTTCATCAGTAACAGCATAATACTTGGAAAAATCATTTCTCATTTTTTCTAGTGATAACTTTTCATTTTTGTACTTATCAATTGAAATATCAAAAACCATTTTATCAGCATATATTTTGCTCTCTCCAGTTTCTGCTAAAATTATAAATTCATGGGATAGATCACCACCAATTGGACCAGTTTCTGCTTTCATAGGAATTGATTTTAATCCTAGCCGCTGAAATGTTTTTAAGTATGCATAAAACATTTTATTATAAGTAAGTGTGGCATCACTTTCGTTTAAATCAAATGAATATGCATCTTTCATATAAAACTCTCTACATCTCATAACGCCAAAACGTGGTCTAAGTTCATCTCTGAACTTCCACTGTATGTGATAAAAGATTTGCGGCAATAATTTGTATGATTTGACACTTGATCTAAATATTTCTGTAATTTGCTCTTCATTTGTTGGCCCATAGAGCATTTCTCTTTTTTGACGATCAGATATTCTTAACATTTCTTCACCATAATCATCATATCTTCCACTTTCTTTCCAAATGTCAGCTGATTGTATAGTTGGCATTAACATTTCTTGAGCACCAATATCATTCTGTTCTTCCCTTACAATTTTTTCAATTTTTTTCATTACCTTATATCCAAGAGGTAACCAAGAATAAATACCAGCAGAAGATTGTCTTATCATACCTGTTTGAAGCATCAATTGATGAGACTTTATTTTTGCCTCTGCAGGCAAATTCTTTGTTATAGGCACAAAAAGTTTTGATAATAACATTATAATCGAGCAATATTAATATTTGTAAAAGGTTTTTTTCCTGTTTTTTCTTTAATTAATTTTCTACAATTTTGTTTAATTGTTTCAATGAGATTTTTCTCTTGATTTTTGTTTTTCATTGAAAATGATCTGCAAGTGCTAAAAATATTATCTTCCATTTCAAATATAATTTTTTCATCAAAATTATTTTCTGGTATTCCCCTATAAGAAATTACAGGTTTGTTTAATTTGCCGCTATTATTTAATATTAACGTTATTTCCAAATAACCATTTAAAGATAGGCTTCTTCTTTCTTTAATAGATTGTGAGTTCTCTCCTACTGCAATATTGCCATCTAAATACATTTTTCCAGAAGGTGCTTTATCAATAACTTCAGGGTTTTGTCCTGGAAAAATTCTTACAACATCACCATCTTCAATTCTAAGGGCATGAGGGATCTGCATTTCTTTGGCAAATTTTATATGTTCATTCATGTGCCTATGTTCTCCATGAACAGGAATTATTGAATCAGGTTTAACCCAGTTATACATATCTTTTAAATCTTCTCTATTAGGATGTCCTGAAACGTGAACAAAATCTGTCTCTTCAGTAATTAGTTCGATTTCTTGTCTTACAAGGTCGTTATGAAGAGAATATAATTTTTTTTCATTTCCAGGAATAATTTTTGATGAGAATATAACCGTATCACCTTTTTCTACAAAAACATCTGGGTGAATACCTTTGACAATCCTTTTCATTGCACCCATGGGTTCACCTTGGCTTCCAGTACATAAATAAACTAATTTTTCTCTCGGAAAATTTTTGCTTTCTCTAGGATCAATGGGATTTTTGATATTTTGCAAATATCCACACTGTTTAGCTGCTTTAAATATTCGATTCATTGATCTCCCGACTAAACAGACTTGTCTATTAATTTTTTCAGCACAATAAAAAACAGTTTCCATTCTTGCGACATTAGAAGCAAAAGATGTTACAATAATTCTTTTAGATTTAAGGGACATTATTTTTAAAAGACTTTCTCTAACGTCAAGTTCTGAACCAGCTCTTCCGGGACTAAATATATTTGTTGAGTCACAAATCATTGCTAAAACCTTATTATTTCCAATCTCTTTCAATTTTTTTTCATTTATTTTTTCACCAATTAATGGATTGGGGTCAATTTTCCAGTCACCTGTATGTAAAATCATACCAGCCGGGGTTTTTATACTTAATCCGTTAGGTTCCAAAATTGAATGTGTTAAACTAACAAATTCAATATTAAATGGACCCAATTCTATTTCACCATTTAATTTTACATTTTTCAAAAAATTTGAGATATCTATTTTTTTTTCTTTAAATTTTTCTTGAATAAGTACCGAGGTAAATGGAGTAGCATATATGTTACATTTTAAATCTGGCCATATATGTGATATTGCACCGATGTGGTCCTCGTGTGCATGTGTCAAAACAATTCCCAACAAATCATTTTTTTTATCGATTATATATGCGGGATCAGGATAAATTAAATCTATACCCGGAACAGAATCGTCTGCAAAACTTACACCTGTATCGACAATAATCCATTTTTGATTTTCTTCATTGCCATATGCATATAGATTCATATTTCCTCCAATTTGTCCTGAGCCACCAAGAGGGCAGAAGATTAATTCATTTTTATTCATATTAAAAACTTTTTATATATTTCTATAATTCCCAAAATTGTAATATTTTTTTCAATTTTAACTTTTTGAATTAACCGATTTTTAAAATAATTAGCATAACCACCAGTTAATATTAAATTTGAATTTATACCATTTTTATTATTTATTTTTTTTAAAATGTTGTTTATTAAACCTTCATAACCCCAGTAAAAACCAGATGATAACGCTTCCATGGTATTTTTACCGTATTTTTTTGGATATTTTTTAAATTTAAAGGTGGGCAGTAGTGCTGTTGAAGAATGTAAATTTTCAATAGACAATTTTATACCTGGAGCAATTACACCACCATCGTAAACGCCTTTGGAATTAATAATATCAAAAGTTGTTGCCGTTCCAAAGTCAACTATAACACAATTTGATTTAAATTTTGAATGTGCACCAATAGAATTAGCTATTCGATCAGAACCAAGTTGAGAATATTTTTTAATATTAAATCTCATCATTTTTTTTAAATTAAAGTTTTTAATTTCATAAACTGTCATTTTTTTCTTTTTAAAAAAATGTTTTATTTTATTTAGAACTTTAGGTACAACGCTTGAAAATAGAACCTTTTTATTAAAATTATTTTTATTAATATTGCCAATTTTACTTGCTATTTCCCTTGTATAATTTGATCCTTTTGAATTAAATAAATAAGTTTTTGTAATCCTAAATTTTTTATCAATTTTACAAATCTTTATATTTGTGTTTCCTATATCACCAATTAAATAATTCATTTTTTTAATTTTGTTTTAAGGATTTCGTTAACTAACTTTGGGTTGGCCTTACCAGACGATAGTTTCATTATTTCTCCGATAAAAAATCCAAATAGTTTTATTTTTCCTGACTTGTATTCTGAAACCTTTTCAGAGTTATTATCTAATACTTTATTTATAATTTTTTCTAATTCTTTGAGATTACTTTGTTGTTTAAGGCCTTGTTCCTCAATAATTTTATCAGCTGAATGACCAGTTTTGACCATTATATCAAAAACTTTTTTTGCTATTTTGCCTGAAATATTTCCGGAAGTAATTTGATTAATTAACACAGCTAAATTTTTTGGTGAAACAGGTGACGCTTTTATATCAATATTTTTTTCATTTAAAACAGCAAAAAGTTCAACAATAATCCAGTTTTTTGCTAGTTTAATATCTGCAATTTTAATTACCTCTTCAAAAAATTTTGAAACATCAATCTCTGAAACAAGTACGTTAGCTTCGTATGCTGAAAGATTAAATTTTTTTATGTATCTGTCTTTTTTTTGATCAGGAAGCTCAGGTAATTTCTTTTTTAAATTTTCTACAAAAGAGCTATTAATTTTTAAAGGCAGCAAGTCAGGATCCGGAAAATATCTATAATCATGAGCTTCTTCTTTTGATCTCATTGATCTAGTTTCTTTTTTTTTAGTATCAAAGAGTCTTGTTTCTTGGTCAATTGATTTGCCTAACTCAAGTAATTCAACTTGTCTTTTTGCTTCAGAGTCAATTGCCATTTCCATAAACTTTATAGAATTTACGTTTTTAATTTCACATCTAGTTCCCAATTTTGTATCTCCTTTTATTCGAACAGAAACATTAACATCGGCTCTTAAGGATCCTTCCTGCATATTTCCATCGCAAGTACCTAGATATCTCATTATTGATCTAAGTTTTTTTACATATGAGTTTACTTCTGCAGGCGATCTAAGGTCTGGCTTACTTACGATTTCCATTAATGCTACACCTGATCTATTTAAATCAACATAGGTACTATCAGGACTCATATCATGAATACTTTTTCCCGCATCTTGTTCTAAGTGCAATCTCTCTATTCCAATTCTTTTACTTCCATATGGCATGTCAAGACTTATCTCTCCTTCCCCAACAATGGGATTTTTATATTGAGAAATTTGATAACCAGCTGGTAAATCAGCATAAAAATAATTTTTTCTATCAAATATAGAATTTAAATTGATTTTTGCATTTAGTCCTAAACCAGTCTTGACTGCTTGCTCTATACAATATTCATTTATTACAGGAAGCATTCCTGGAAAAGCTGAATCCACTAAACTTACTTGCGTGTTTGGTTTGCCGCCAAATCTTGTTGATGAACCAGAGAATAATTTTGATTCTGAAACTACCTGTGCATGAACCTCTAGGCCAATGATAACTTCCCAGTTATTTCTTTTGGTTTTTATAAAATAGTCAAATTTATCTTTTCCCATTAATTTTCCCACCATCTTTGTATTGAATTTTTAAAATTAATAGACTTTTCCATAGTAAATGCGATATTTAAAATTTTTTGCTCTTCCAATGCATTTGCGATTAACTGCAAACCCATTGGATAACCTTTGCTGTCTTTTCCGCCAGGGATTGAAATTGCAGGTATACCTGCCAAATTAACAGGAACAGTAAATATGTCATTTAGGTACATTGAAATTGGATCATTAGTTTTCTCTCCAAATTTAAATGCCGAGGTTGGTGTAGATGGCGTTAAGATAGCATCTACTTTTTTAAAACTTTCATCAAAATCATTTTTAATTAATTTTCTTACCTTTTGTGCTTTTAAGTAGTAAGCATCATAATAACCTGAAGATAAAACATATGTTCCAATAAGAACTCTTCTTTTTACTTCTGTGCCAAATCCCTCGCCACGAGTGTTTTCGTACATTTCTATAAGATTTTTACCTTTTTTAGATCTATAACCATACTTTACTCCATCGTACCTAGCTAAATTTGATGATGCTTCTGCGGGTGCAACTATATAATAAGTTGGTAGTGCATATTTTGTATGTGGAAGAGATATATCAACAATCGTTGCACCTGATTTTTTTAAAATATCTATCCCTTTCTTCCAAATATTATCTATTTCATTGGGCATATTATCGATCCTGTATTCTTTTGGGATACCAATTTTTAATCCTTTTATATTTTCACTTAAATTTTTTGAATACTGTTTTTTTTTTTGGTTAATTGATGTAGAATCTTTTGGATCATAGCCTGACATAGCCTCCAACAATAAAGCACAGTCTTCAACATTTTTTGTCATGGGTCCCGCTTGATCTAAAGATGAGGCAAAAGCAACTATTCCCCATCGTGAACATAATCCGTATGTTGGCTTTAAACCTACGGTTCCGGTGAAAGAAGCTGGTTGTCTTATTGAGCCACCTGTATCTGTACCTATCGTTGCTGGAGTTAAGTTGGCTGCCAAAGCGCTTGCGGATCCCCCAGAAGATCCGCCGGGGACTAAATTATTTCCGATTGGATTAATTGTGTTTCCAAAATAACTTGTTTCATTTGATGACCCCATAGCAAATTCATCACAATTTAATTTTCCTAAAATTATAGCACCTTCAGACCACAAGTTATTTGTTACCGTTGATTCATAACTGGGAATGAAATTTTCAAGAATTTTACTTCCTGCTGTGGTTTTAATATTTTTTGTACAGAATAAATCTTTAACCGCAAGAGGAATACCTGACAATAATCCGCTATAATTTTTTTTGTTATCAAAGTTTTTTGCCTCTTTTAGACTTTTTTCAAAACATGTTGTAATAAAAGAATTTAATTTATTTGCTTTTTCAATATTTTGAATAAAGAATTCTGTAACTTCCAATGAAGATAATTTTTTTGATTTAATCGAATTTACAATTTGGGTAAGAGTATTATGATTTAAATCTAACATATTTATTCAATAACTTTTGGGACAATAAAAAAATCTTCGTTTTTATCAGGTGAATTTTTTAGTACTTCTTCTTTTATCTTGCCGTCAATAACTTTGTCTTTGCGTGGTTCGAGCGTTTTATTGATTATAGAGCTTAAAGGTTCTATTTTATTTGTATTTAGTTTGTTGAGTTGCTCAACAAATTTTAATATTGATGCTAGATCATTTGACAATGAATCTAAATTTTTATCATCCAGTGAAATTCTTGATAGTTTGGCAACTTTTTTAACTTGGTTTTTATCAATAGACATCTATAAACTATGTTTTAGTTTGTTTAGAAAATGATGTAAAATATAACATATTCATGCAAGATATAGAAGATTTTAAGAAATCTATAGGAAAGAAATCTAGATTATTAGGTATCGACCCTGGTAAAAAAAGGGTTGGAATAGCTATATCAGATGAAAACAAACTGGTATCGACACCTTTAAAAACAATCCTTAAAAAAAATAATACCAATGTGATTAATGATATTTTGGAAATAATAAAAGAAAATAACATCAAAGGAATCATTGTTGGTAACCCAATAAATATGGATGGCTCAGAAGGTCCTTCTTCTCAATCAGCAAAAGATTTTGCCACATATCTATCAAAAAATATTTCAATTCCCATCGTTATGTGGGATGAGAGATTATCTAGCCAAGGAGCATTCAATTTATCAAGTATTTTAGACATTAATACATCCAAAAAAGTTGAAAAATTAGACCAAAATGCTGCTTCATTTATATTACAAGGGGCAATCGATTATATTAAAAGATAAATAACTTGCTAAGATAGTGCAAAAGGCCTATAGAGTTAATTTTAATGGCTATTATAAAAAAGTTTTCAGCTGTTAAAAAAGTCCAGGAACATCTCTTAGGAATCCAAAATCTATCTATTAAAGAAGCCACACTCATACTAGATGAAGCAAAAAACTTTATAAAACTAAATAGAAGTGCATCTAAAAAAATGGATTTGCTAAGAGGAAAAACGCAAATAAATTTATTTTTTGAACCGTCCACTAGAACACAAAGTTCGTTTGAATTGGCTGGCAAAAGACTAGGTGCTGATGTGATGACAATGAACGTGGGAAATTCATCCTTAAAAAAGGGAGAGACTATATTGGATACCGCAATGACATTAAATGCAATGCATCCAGATATTATAGTAGTGAGGCATCAAGAATCGGGTGCACCAAATCTTTTGTCTCAAAAAGTTAATTGTGCCGTAATAAATGCGGGTGATGGATTAAGGGAGCACCCTACTCAGGCACTTTTAGATGCTTTAACAATAATAAATAGAAAAGGAAAAATTGAGGGACTTAAAATTGCAATTTGTGGCGACATACTTCATTCACGAGTTGCGAGATCAAATATATATTTACTAAATATGTTGGGTGCAGAAGTGAATGTAATAGCACCAAAAACTTTAATACCCGACTCCATTATCAAACTTGGAGTTAATAGTTTTACAAATATGAAAAAAGGATTGAAATCATGTGACATTGTTATGATGTTAAGGTTACAAAATGAAAGAATGAAAGGATCATTTTTGCCATCAAAAAGAGAGTATTATGAATACTTTGGATTAACACCAGATAAATTAAAGCTTGCAAAAAAAGATGCCTTGATAATGCATCCAGGACCAATGAATAGAGGTGTAGAAATAGATACGAAGCTAGCTGATGATATTAATGTAAGTTTAGTAAAAGAGCAGGTGGAATTAGGTGTTGCTGTAAGAATGGCGTGCTTAAAATTATATTGTAAATATTAATGAAAGAAAAATATTTTATCAATGCAAGAATAATAGATCCCTCTCAAGATCTTGATGAGGTTGGTGGGTTAATAGTGAGTGACGATGGCAAAATTAAATCAGTAGGTAAAAACGTTAAAAAAGAGAATGTTCCTTCGAAAGCCGAGAAAATTGATTTAAAAGGAAAAGTTTTAATACCTGGAATTGTAGATATGAAAGTTTTTATTGGTGAACCTGGTTTTGAATATAAAGAAAACTTTAGAAGTCTAAGCAGCGCAGCTTTGTCGGGTGGTGTTACCTCAGTAGTATCAATGCCAAATACAAGTCCAGTAATAGACAATGTTTCTATGGTTGATTTTATTCTTAGAAGAGGCCGGGATAAAGCTGGTATAAATATTTATCCGTCAGCAACACTTACAAGAAACATGGATGGAAAATTAATGACTGAATTTGGTTTATTGTCAAAAAAAGGAATAGTTGGATTTACAGATGCAACTAGGACTATTCAAAATCCAGAAATAATGTCTAGAATAATGAACTACGCTTCTGATCTTGATGTTTTAATAATGCAGCATCCAGAAGATCAAGAACTTTCAAAAGGTAGATGTATCAGCGAAGGTGAAGTATCTACTAGATTGGGTTTACAAGGAATACATCATATTGCGGAAAAAATTATTATTGAAAGAGATTTATCTCTTTTAGAAGAGTATCCGTGCAGATATCATATATCCCAGTTATCATCAGCAAAATCAGTTGAGGTTTTAAAAAAATATAAAAAAACCGGACTTAAGTTTACAGCTGGAGTTTCAATAAATAATCTCTCTTTAAATGAGAACGATATTGGGGATTTTAAAACTTTTTTAAAAATTTCTCCTCCTTTAAGAAAAGAAAATGACAGAATAGCATTAATTCAAGGGGTTAAGGATGGTATAATAGATGTAATAGTTTCTGATCACAAACCGGAAGATGAAGAAAGCAAAAGGCTTCCATTTGCCCAAGCGGCTGAAGGATCCATTGGAATTGAAACACTTCTTTCTCTAGCCCTTGAGCTTTATCATAATGGATCCCTTCCTCTAAAAAAAATTATAGAAACAATCACATATAACCCTGCAAAAATATTAAAAATTAACAAAGGTACTTTAAAAAAAGGTTCTGATGCTGATTTATGTATATTTGATCTTGAACAACCATGGAAAGTAGATGTTTCAAAATTAAAATCAAAATCTAAAAATGCCGCAATAGAAAATAGAAAACTTCAAGGTAAAGTTTTAATGACTTTTCTTAAAGGAGAGAGCGTTTTTAATTAGCTGTGACAATAGAAGTTTTAATTATATTCTTATTTTCGTATTTATTAGGCTCAGTTCCTTTTGGACTTATTTTAACTAAAATTTTTCTAAAAAAAGATATTAGAAAGATTGGATCTAAAAATATTGGAGCAACAAACGTTTTAAGAACTGGGAACAAACTTATTGCTATCTTGACTTTACTGCTAGATATATCAAAGGGTGGCGTAACAGTTTTAGTTACTAAAATTTATTTTCCAGATTTAATTTATTTATCAGGTCTTGGGGCATTTCTCGGACATATATTTCCAGTATGGCTTAAATTTAATGGTGGAAAAGGTGTTGCAACTTATCTGGGTATATTATTTATTTTGTCATCTAAACTTGCATTATTTTTTTGTTTATGTTGGTTGATAATTGCTTTTATATCTAAATATTCTTCATTATCATCTATCATCTCAACAATAATTATATTTTCAATATCTTTATTGGAAAACAACTTTGAACTAAATTCATATTTATTTATTACTTTTGTACTTGTTATATACACTCACAAACTGAATATAATTAGACTGAAAAATAAGACTGAAGATAAAATTAAACTTTAAAATCAACACTTATTGTACTTTGATTTGACAAATTGGTTTATTTTTGACACTAAGATTAATTATAATGAATCTTGTCATAGTAGAAAGTCCAGCAAAAGCTAAAACTATAAACAAATATTTAGGTAAAAATTATAAAGTTTTAGCTAGCTATGGTCATGTCAGAGATCTTCCCTCTAAAAACGGCTCGGTGGATCCTGCTAATAATTTTAAAATGGAATGGGAACTCGATACATTTTCAAAAAAATACGTAAAAGAAATTACTGATGCAGCAGCTGAATCTGAAAAAATAATATTAGCAACTGATCCTGATAGGGAAGGAGAAGCAATTGCCTGGCATGTTCGTGAAATCCTTGAAAGTAAAAAACTCCTGAAAGGTAAAAAAGTTGAAAGAGTTGTCTTTAATGAAATTACAAAAAAAGCTGTAACAAATGGGATTAACAATCCAAGAGAAATAGAATCTCTATTAGTTGATGCATATATGGCTAGAAGAGCATTAGACTATCTTGTTGGATTCAATATTTCGCCAATTTTGTGGACAAAACTTCCGGGATCAAAATCTGCTGGACGGGTACAATCGGTTGCACTTAGATTGATTACTGAAAGGGAGCACGAAATTGAGCTTTTTAAACCTGAAGAATTTTGGACTATCACTAGCAACTTTCAGTATGATGATAAATTAATAAAGTCAAAATTATCTATATTTGATGAAACAAAAGTTGAAAAATTTTCTTTTAAAAAGAAAACAGATTCTGAAAAAGCTTTAAATGAAATTAAAAGTAAATCTTATAAAATAATAGATGTTTCATCGAAAGTTTTTCGAAGAAACCCACTAGCACCATTTACAACATCAACTTTACAACAAACAGCGTCAGGAAAATATGGTTTTGGCGCTTCTAGAACAATGCAGATTGCACAACGACTCTACCAAGGAATAGATGTTGAGGGTGATACTGTTGGTTTGATTACTTATATGAGAACAGATGGAATCCAAATATCAAAAGATGCTATTTCTGATTTTAGAAATTTTATAAATAAACAACACGGCAAAGAATATCTCCCAGAAAGTCCAAATAATTACTCTGGTAAAAAAGCAAAGAATGCTCAAGAAGCGCATGAAGCGATTAGACCAACAGATGTAAATAGAAAACCCTCAGAAATGAAAAAATATTTAAGTACAGATCAATCAAAACTTTACGAATTAATCTGGAATAGAGCTGTATCCTCTCAAATGAACCCCGCAGAATTTGACAGAAAAAGTATAACTATTGAATCTGAAGATAAAAAAATTAATTTTAAAGCAAATGGTTCTACAATAAAATTTGAAGGATATTTGAAAGTATATAAATTTGAAGAAAAAGATGAGGACCTTAAAAATATTCTACCTGAAGTAAAAGTTGATGATAAAGTCTCTATTAAAGAATTAATAGATGATCAACATTTTACAGATCCACCACCAAGATATTCTGAAGCTAGTCTTGTTAAAAAAATGGAAGAGTTGGGAATTGGACGTCCATCTACCTATGCAAGCATAATAACAGTTTTATCAACTAGAAATTATGTTGAATTATTAAATAAGAGATTCCACCCAACTGATCGTGGAAAGTTATTATCAGCATTTCTTGAGAAGTTATTTACTAAATATGTTGACTATAATTTTACTGCAGATTTAGAAAATCAACTAGATGAAATTACCAGTGGAAAAGTTGATTGGGTTAAAGTTTTAGATGGTTTTTGGAAGGACTTCTATTCAAATGTTGGACAAGTTAAAGAAAAAAGAACTAGAGAAGTTTTAGACTTGCTAAATGAAAGTTTAGGTGATCTTGTTTTTGAAAGAGACGATAATGATGTCATTGATAGAAAATGTAAGCTTTGTAATACTGGTGAGCTAAGTCTTAAAAATAGTTTCAGGGGAGGAGCTTTTATAGGCTGCTCTAATTACCCAGAATGTAAATTTACTAGACCTTTATCTAAATCAAAAGCATCTCAACAGATCAATTTGGCTGAACCTAAATTAATTGGAAAAAATGATTTGGGAAAAGATATCTTTCTTAAAAATGGTAGATTTGGACCTTATTTACAATTTGAGATAGAACCCAATGAAACAAATCAAATTAAAACAAGAAAATCTAAAAAGAAAAAAGAGAATAATAATTTAAAAAATGTCTCTATACCCAAGGGTCTACCAATTGAAAATGTGAATTTAGAAAAAGCTAAGTATCTTTGTTCTTTACCAAAGATAATTGGAAAACATCCTGAGTTAAATGAAGAAATAACTATTAATATTGGAAGGTTCGGTCCCTATTTAAAATGTTCCAACAAATCCGCTAGAATTGAAAGTGTAGATGAATTATTTGCTATTGGTCTTAACAGGGCTATAACTCTAATTTCGGAAGCTAAACCCGGAAGAATGTCTTCCTCAGAAATAAAAAATCTTGGTGAACACCCAGAAGATAAAAAGCCTGTTAGAATAATGAAAGGACAATATGGTCCGTATATAAAGTATAAATCCTTAAATGCTACAATTCCAGAAGACAAAGATCCAACTGAAATAAGTATGGAAGAAGCTTTAATTTTAATTGAAAAGAGGAAAGAGTACGATAAAAATAAAAAAAGGAAAAAAAGATGAGTGCTGAAAAAAATTTAGTTAAACTAAATATCAATTTACCCAAGGCTCCAGATCCTGTAGGTGCTTACGTGGCTTCAAAAATTGTTGGTAATTTAATTTATATATCTGGACAAGTATCTTTTAATTCAGAAGGTGTATTAACTAAAGGAAAAATTGGAAAAGAACTTAGTTTAACAGAGGGTCAAGAAGCTGCAAAACTATGTGCACTAAATATTTTAGCACAACTAAAAAAAAAATGTGGCAGTTTAGATAATGTAAAAGGATGCGTTAAACTTACAGGATATGTCAATTCCACCGATTCTTTTATAGACCAGCCAAAAGTTATTAATGGTGCATCAGATTTAATTTCAAGCATATTTGGAGATAAAGGCAAACACACGCGTGCTGCTATTAGTGTAAACTCTTTACCGTTAGGTGCTGCAGTTGAGGTTGATGGAATATTTGAATTATAGTTTTTTATCTTCCAACTGAATAATATTTTATATTTCTTTTTTTTAATTCATTTGGATTGTATAAATTTCTCATGTCATAAATTTTAAAGTTACTTTTTTTAACTATTTTTTTAAAATCAATAGATTTAAATTCGTCCCACTCAGTATTAATAATAATTAAGTCTGCCCCAACACAGGCTTTATTTATAGAGCTTGAAAAATTGAGATTTTTCCTTTTTTCAAATTCTTTTTTTGGTCCGGATGGATCGTGATATTTTACCTTTGCACCATTCTTTAATAGATAAGGTATTAAAACAAGACTTGATGACTCCCTCATATCATCTGTATTAGCTTTGAAAGTGACGCCTAGAACAGTGATTTTTTTATTTTTAATTTTATTATTCATAATTTTTAGAACTCTTTTTGTTAACAAAATTTTTCTATTATTATTAGATTTTATTACTGATTTAACAATTGAAAGATTGGACTTAAATTTATCAGCAATTGAGACTAAACCTTTCGTATCTTTTGGAAAGCAGGAACCTCCATAAGCTGGGCCTGCTCTTAAAAATCTTCCACCAATTCTTGCATCAGAACCCATTCCAACTGAAATATCTTCAACATTTAAACCTGCTGTCTCACATAAATTAGCGATTTCATTTATAAATGTAATTTTTGTTGCTAAAAAAGCATTTGAAGCATATTTAATTAATTCCGCACCTTTCCTTGATGAGCAAAAAAACTTTGCTCCTTTTTTAATCAGTGGTTCATATAAAAGTTCCATTTTTTTAAATATTTTTTTATTGTTTGATCCAACAACAATTCTATCAGGATATTTAAAGTCTCTTATGGCTTCGCCTTCTCTTAAAAATTCAGGATTAGATACAACGTCAAACAAAGATTTTCTTACCTTTTGACTTATTATTTTTTCTATTTGATCTCCTGTTGTAACAGGTACTGTTGATTTAGTTACAATAATTTTATAACTTTTAATATATTTAGATATTGATTTTGCAACGCTATATACTTGTGAAAGATCTACTAAATTTGATTTTTTTTTTGTTGGTGTACCTACACAAATAAAAATTATTTGTGAATCTTTGACTGCTTTTTCAAGATCATCTGTAAAATTTAATCTTTTAGCTTTAAAATTATTTCTTATCAAATCATCTAATCCAGGTTCATAAATTGTAGAAATCCCATTTTTTAATTTGTTTATTTTATTTAAATTTTTATCAACGCAATAAACTTTGTTTCCAAGGTCTGCAAAACAGGTACCGCTAACTAAACCCACATAACCAGTACCTATCATACATATTTTCATATAAATTTTTTATAAGTATTTAGAAATTGTAAGTCCAGACTTAATAAATCCGTCTAGTGTTCCACAATCTATATATTTTCCTTTAAATATATTACCGTAAAATTTTTCATCTCTTTTAACCAAAGTTTTTATTGCATCTGTAATGTGGATCTCTCCACCTTTTCCCCTGCCCTGATTACTTAAAACAGAAAGTATTTTCTTGGGTAAGATATATCTCCCAATTATGGCAAAATTTGATGGAGCCTCACTTAATTTTGGCTTCTCAATAACTTTATTGATTAAAAAAGAATTTTTGGTTTTCTTTTTAAATCCAAGAATGCCCCATCTTGATACTGTTTTTCTTTCAACTTTTCTAGTTGCAATAACAGATCCATTAGTTTTTTTATGTAAAGAAATCATTTCTTTGGAACAATTTTTTTTAACAATTAAATCATCTGCTAAAAGCATTAAAAAATGAGTTCCTTTTAAATATTTTCTACATTGCAAAACTGCGTGTCCTGTACCTTCTGGTTTGTTTTGATATACAAATTTAATCATTTTTTGAAAATGTTTTAATCGTTTAAATATATTTTTAATACGTTTATCATTTTTTTTCTTTTTTAATATTTTTCTGTAAAAATTATCATTAAAAAAATATTTTTTGATGCTTGGTCTATTTTTTGGAACCACAAAAATAAATTGTTTGATACCAGCTTCAATACATTCATCCATAATATATTCTAAATTTGGTTTACCATTTATTGGTAACAATTCTTTTGGAATTACACTTGACAGCGGCAGTAATCTTGTACCTAATCCCGCTAATGGAATGATTGCTTGAGTAACCATAAAAACCTTTTACAATTTAAACGAATATTTTACAAATGAAATTATTTACAAATAAAAAAAAACTTCAAGCAGATATCAGAAACATCAATAATATAAGTTTTGTACCTACAATGGGTGCTCTACATAAAGGTCATGAAAGTATTATTAGTAAATCTATTAAGGGGTCAGGAAAAACACTTGTCAGTATTTTTGTAAATCCCAAACAATTTAATAATAAAAGAGATTTAAACAGCTATCCTCGAAATAACAAAAATGACATAAAAATATTAAAGAAACTTAAAGTAAATTATTTATACAAACCATCGTATGGTGATATATACAAATTTAGAACAAAAAATAAAATACACTTAGATAAGTTTTCAAAAGAGTTGTGTGGAAAATTTAGAAAAGGTCATTTTAAAGGTGTTATCGACGTAGTTAATAGACTTCTTGAAATAATTAAACCGAAAAAAATCCTACTTGGTAATAAGGATTTTCAACAACTTTGTTTAATAAAAAAACATATTAAGAAAAATAAAATTAAAACGAAAGTTATTTCATGTGTAACTATTAGAGATAATAATTTCATTGCATATTCATCAAGATTAAAAAAATTAAATAATTATCAAAAAACTAAGCTTATTAAAATTTTAAAAGTTTTAAAAAAGTATAAAAAAGATTTAATTTCAAAAAAACAAATATATAATTTTAATAAAATAAAAAAAGAGATTATATCTTTGGGTGCAAAGAAAGTTGATTATATTAAACTTATAGATTTAAAAACCTTGAAGAGACCAAGAAAAAATAAATTTAATTTGTTTTATGCAATCAATATTGGAAATGTGAGATTAATTGATAATTTTTAATTAAGAAAAAAGAAAGATCCAATTCCAAGAAAAGATAAAAAACCTATTACATCTGTAATTGTCGTAACAAAAACACTTGAAGCTAATGCTGGATCAACATTAAATTTTTTTAAGGATACTGGAACTAATATGCCAAATAAACCAGCAACAATCATATTTAAAATCATTGCAACCGCAATTAAAATCGAAAGATCTAATTCTTTAAACCAAAATTGCACAATGGCAGCAGAGATAATAGCAAATATTATTCCATTTAGTATTCCAATAACAAATTCTTTTGTTACTATTTTATAAAAATTTCCAGATGAAATTTCTTGTTTAGCGATTGCTCTTATTGTTACAGCCAATGTTTGCATTCCTGCATTTCCGCCCATTGATGCTACGATTGGCATCAGTACCGCTAAAGCAACAACTTTTTCAATATCCTCTTGAAAAAAACCAATTACTATTGATGCCATAATTGCTGTAAGTAAATTAAGAAGCAACCAACTGAATCTTCTTTTGGTTTTTTTAAATACGCCATCAGTGATTTCTTCATCTCCAACACCGGCTAGCCTCAAAACGTCCTCTTCTGCTTCTTCCTGAACAACAGTAACAACATCATCAGCTGTTATCATACCAATTAATTTATTATCTTTATTAACAACACCTGCGGAAACTAAATTATAGTTTTCAAAAGTAAGACCTACCTCTTCTTTGTCCATATTAACAGATATTAAAACTGGTATCTCTCTCATTATTGAATTCATTTTTGAATTTCTTGGTGTTCTTAAAACTCTTGATGAGGGAACTGTCCCAATTGGTTTAAAATCTTTATCAACTATAAATATTTCTAAAAATTCTTCTGGTAACTCTTTATTTTCTCTTAAATAATCAATTGTTTGTCCAACAGTCCAATCACTGGGTACTGCGGTAAACTCTCGTTGCATTATTCTCGCAGCAGAATCTTCGGGGTAACTCAAACCTTCTTCTAGAAGAAATCTATCTTGAGGTGATAAATTTTCTAATACTTTTTTCTTTTTGGTTTCTTCAATTTTTTCTAAAATTTGAAGTGCGTTATCAGACTCTAACTTGTGCAAAATTTTTGCTATTGATTCTGGCGTTAAAAGTAGAAGAACTTCGGATTGTAGCGATTCATTAAGCTCAATAAAAATTTCTGGTTCAAATGTAAAAGCTTCAATTTTAATTAGTTTATTCCTTGTACCAGTGTCAAGATTCTCAATTAAATCCGCAACATCAGCAGCGTGAAAATCTTCTAAAGTTTGATTTATAAAAGTAACATCATTATTTTTAATCTTTTGAGTAAAAAGATTGATAAAATCTTTATTGAAATCAACATTAACTTTTTGTTTTCCTACTGATTTTACTAAACTCATAAAACACCTGAATATTTTAATTTTTGAGACTTTTAGTTTATCTGGTGGTAAAATTCAATTTAAAATGAATATAGAATTTAAAATAAGTAAAACCCCTATAAAATACAAAAAAGCTTTAATGTTTTTAGAGAAAAGAGTTAATTTGGTAAAGTTAGGTGGTAAAGAGTTGGTGTGGCTTTTAGAACATCCTACAACTTATAGTGCTGGTATTAGATCTAAAGAGGAAGAGATCCTGGATAAATCTATTAAAGTAACAAAAACTAATAGAGGTGGTAAAATCACTCTTCATAATCCTGGACAACAAATTGTTTATTTTGTTTTAAATTTAAATAAAAGAAGAAGAGATATAAGAAACTTGATCAGACAAATAGAAAATATGATAATCAAGTTTTTAAAGATTTATAAAGTTAAATCTAATTCTGATAAAAATAATATTGGAATTTGGGTTAAAAATAAAAAAATAGCTGCTATAGGTGTAAGAGTTTCTCGTTGGGTAGCTTACCATGGTTTCTCTATAAATATCAAAAATAACCTTAATGACTATAAAAAAATTATCCCATGTGGATTAGAAAATCATGAAGTTACTTCATTAAAAAATGAAAACAAAATAGCAAATAATGTGAGAAAAAATTTAGAAATGATTATAAAAGAAAATTTGTCAAAAATTTAAAATTTAGCTTTAAGTAATTTGTTAAAATCATCACTATATTGAGCTTCAAAATTATATTTTACATTATTTATCATAAATTTTATTTTGTAAGCATGTAACATAATATTTTTAAATTTATGATTTTTTTCATAACTTCTAAATGAATATTTGTTATCTCCAATTATAGGATTGCCAATATTAAAAAGCTGTTTTCTTAATTGATGTTTTCTACCAGTTATTGGTTTTAATTCTAAAAAAGAATTTTTATCATTGCTTCTAAGTATTTTAAGATATGAAATAGCTTTTTGAACAACTTTTTTATTATTTTCATAAAATGTTAGTTTATCACGAAGAATATTGATATCTTTATTTACCCTTCCATGTGTAATTGCCAAATAAGTTTTATGAATTTTTCTAATTCTAAATAATGATGTAAACAATTGAGCGTATTCTCTATTCTTTGCAATAATCATAACACCAGAAGTTTCTTTATCGAGTCTGTGTACTATAAAAGGTTTTGCATCTAAAAAATATTTAGTCTCCCTTAAAATATCAATTATATTCTTAAAAGATTTTGTACCTGCTTGCACCGGTATACCACTGGGTTTATTTATAACTAAAAAATTATCGTTATCTTCAATTATAAAATTGTCATATATCTTTTTTTCACTTTTTGAAGGTTTGTATTTTTCAATTTTTTTATACTTTGTTGGTCGCAGATTTTCTATATCGTATATCTCTATTTTGTCATTAAGGCTAACTCTATACGATGTTTTTATTTTCTTCCGGTTTATTCTAATCTTTTTTTTTCGAATTAACCTTTCAATTAATGCTTGCGGATAATTTCCAATATTTTGCTTAAACCATCTATCAAAACGACAGTTGTCATAGTCTTTACTGACTGTATATATTTTTGGCATTAAAATTTGATTTAATATTATTTTGTAGCTACTTTGGAAGTAGTATCTTTGTCTTTAGTAGTTGTTGCAACTTTTTTTGGTTTATCAACTTTTTTAGCATTTACATCTCTATCAACTAATTCTATTACAGCCATAGGGGCATCGTCACCTGTTCTAAATCCCGCCTTAAGAACTCTGGAATAACCACCTTTTCTGTTAACATATCTTTTAGATAAAATATCAAAAACTTTTCTTACTGATTTTTGATCTTGTAATTTAGAAAAAAGATATTTTTTTTTGCTTAATTTAATGTCTTTTCCTATTGATATGACTTTATCTATTTTTGGTTTTAATTCTTTTGCTTTTGGTAGTGTAGTAATTATTTGCTCATACTTTATCAATGAATTCAGCATATTTTTAAAAAGTGCCTTTCTATGCTCTGAGTTCTTATTAAGTTTTCTATATCCGAATTTGTGTCTCATTTGATTAATAAGTGTTTTCTTCAAGTTTTTTTGAAAGCTCTGCAATATTATCAGGTGGCCAATTAGGAATTTCCATTCCTAAGTAAAGCGACATAGAACTTAAAACCTCTTTGATTTCATTTAACGATTTTCTACCAAAGTTTGGGGTTCTTAACATTTCAGGTTCTGTTTTTTGAACAAGATCACCGATATAAATTATATTATCATTTTTTAAACAATTCATAGATCTTACTGAAAGTTCTAACTCTTCAACTCTTTTTAATAAGTTTTTATTAAATTCAGGTTCTGTTGAAGCTACTGGTTTAGGTGCCTCCTGAGGATCCTCAAAATTTACAAACATTGATAACTGGTCTTGAAATATTCTTGCTGCAAAAGCTATAGCATCTTCTGCGGCTACTGTTCCATTTGTTTCAACTTGCATTATAAGTTTATCATAATCAAGTGCTGAACCAGCTCTTGTACTGTCTATTTTGAAAGATACCTTTTTTACAGGACTAAATAATGAGTCAATTGCAATCATACCTAATGGAGTATCTTCTGATTTATTTTGTTGAGCAAGTACGTAACCTCTTCCATTGCTTACTATCAATTCCATATGAAATTTAGTTTTTTCATCTAAATTACAAATTATTTGTTCTGGATTTAATATCTCTACGCCTGCGATTTGAGTTATATCTTTAGCCTTTACTTCTTTAGGGCCAACAGCGTCTAAGATTAATTTTTTTGAACCATCTGAATTTAATTTTAATGCCAAGTTTTTAACATTTAAAACTATATCCGTTACGTCTTCTCTAACTCCTTTTATTGATGAAAATTCATGTAATACTCCATCTATTTGGATTGCAGTAACTGCAGCGCCTTGAATTGAGGATAACAATATTCTTCTAAGTGAATTACCTATAGTTTGTCCAAACCCTTTTTCTAAAGGTTCGGCAGTGACTGTTGCTAAAGTTTTGTCTTCACTACTTTCAATCTCTAATTTTTTTGGTTTAGTTAAAGATTTCCAGTTTTTATCAATTATATTAATATTTTCCATTAAACTCTCCTTTTTTTTGGTGGTCTTGTACCATTATGTGGCATTGGTGTTGTATCTTTGATTGAAAGAATTTTAAATCCTCTTGATTGTAATGCTCTTAGTGCGGTTTCCCTTCCCGATCCTGGACCTTTTACTTTAACTGACAAAGTTCTTAAACCCATATCGTATGCTTTGGCTCCAGCGTCATCTGCTGCTACTTGTGCTGCATACGGTGTCGATTTTCGCGACCCTTTAAATCCTTTTGAACCTGCTGATGACCATGAAATAACATTGCCATTTTCATCTGCTATAGAAATTATAGTATTATTAAAAGTCGAATTTACAAAAGCTATTCCTGAAGATATGTTCTTTTTTTCTTTCTTTTTTTTCTTAAACTTTGCTTTTGGAACTTTTGTTTCAATATTGGTTTCAACCTTTTTTTCAGTATTTTTTTCTATTTTTTTATTCATTTATTTTTTCATAGGAGTAAGTTTTTTACCTGCNATNGCNATTGCTTTACCTTTTCTTGTTCTAGCNTTNCAGTGNGTTCTTTGNCCNCTTACNGGTAATTTTTTTTTATGTCGTGATCCTCTATATGAAGCTAAATCAACTAATCTNTTTATATTCATTGAAACTTCTCTTCTAAGGTCACCCTCAACTTTATAATTTTGATCTATATATTCTCTTATTTTAAGCACCTCATCTTCACTAAGATTATTAACTCTTTTATTGATAGGAATATTTAATTTTTCACATATTAACTTTGAATTGTGATCACCAATACCATGAATATAAGTTAAGGCGATGTGAACGATTTTGTCTTGCGGAATATTAACGCCTGCGATTCTAGCCATAGATAGATTTTTTAATTTGTATTTATATGTTCAAATTCCTTAAAGTCAACCCTTGATAGCGTTAATTAACCCGCTAATTTCAGTACTAATTTCAGATATTCCAGCTTCACCATTTACAACTTTAAGTAAATTTGACTGCTTGTAATAATCAATAACTGGCCCGGATGACTTCTCATAAGTTTTATATCTTTTAATTGCTACTTCTTCATTGTCATCAGCTCTATTTTCTTGGTTTTGTCTTTCTAAAATTCTTTTTTTAACTGTATCCAAACTAACAGATAATTTTAATACAATGTCTATTTTTTGATTACATTTTTTTAGTAAATTATCTAGGCTCTCTGCTTGAATCAATGTTCTTGGATAGCCATC
This sequence comes from Candidatus Pelagibacter sp. TMED196, assembly GCA_002171925.1. The sequence continues at coordinate 43,368 of NHIT01000011.1, forward strand.
AAAGATAATTTTATTTTTATAATTTTCATCCGAAACGAATTTTTCTATTAAATTGTTCACTATTTTGTCTGATACTAATTCGCCTGAATTTATAATTAATGAAATTTCAGAGCCCAATTTTGTTTTGTTATTAATTTCTTTGCGTAAAAGATCTCCTGTAGATAATTGATATAAATTAAATTTGTTAACAATAAATTTTGATTGGGTACCTTTACCAGCACCTGGAGGTCCAAAAATAACTATATTCATATCTATTTACCAAATTTTGCTTTTTTAATTAATGACTCATATTGTGAACTCATTAACCTTGTCTGGACCTGAGTGACAGTATCCATGGCTACAACTACTACTATCAAAACTGATGTGCCGCCTAAGTAAAATGGTATTGGATATTTTGCTATTAAAAATTCAGGCATCAAACATACTAGGGTAAGATAACATGCACCAATTGTTGTGAGTTTTGTTAATATATCCTCAATATAATCTGCGGTTCTTTCTCCAGGTCTTATACCGGGAACATAGCCGCCATATTTTCTTAAGTTTTCAGCTGTCTCTTTTGGATTGAAAACAATGGAAGTATAAAAAAAACAAAAGAAAATTATTCCTGATGCATACAATAACATATACAAAGGTTTGCCTTGTGAAAATAGAGAAGAAATATTTAAAAATAAATCTGACTCAGCTAAACCAAAATTTGAAAAGGTTATTGGTAATAATAATAATGCTGATGCAAAGATTGCGGGAATTACACCGGCTGTATTAATTTTTAATGGCAAGTGTGAAGATTGCCCTCCATAAACTTTATTTCCCATTTGTCTTTTGGGATAATTAATTAAAATTTTTCTCATGGCTCTTTCCATAAAAACTATAAACATTACAGTAACAATTATTAGTATAAAAATTCCAATAATCATTGTTGCTGACAAAGCTCCTGTTCGGCCAAGTTCAAATGTAGAAGCTAATGCGCGCGGTATTTCTGCGACAATGCCTGAAAAAATAATTAAAGATATACCATTCCCAATTCCTCTTGATGTTATTTGTTCACCAAGCCACATCAAAAATGTTGTTCCAGCAACTAAAGAAATCATTGTCATTAATTTAAAATTTAGTCCTGGATTTAAAACTAAATTACCTGAATTTTCTAGACCGGCAGAAACACCATAACCTTGTAAACAAGCGATAAATACTGTTCCATATCTTGTAATTTGAGTAATTTTTTTTCTACCAATCTCACCTTGCTCTTTTAAATTTTTAAAATAATCAGACACACCTGTAAGTAGTTGAACAATAATTGATGCAGATATATAAGGCATTATACCTAAGGCAAAAATTGCCATTCTTTGAACGGCACCTCCAGAAAAAACGTTAAACATACCTAACAAACCCTTTTGACTTGTTGACATCATTTCTGAAAGAGCAACTGGATCAATACCAGAAAGAGGGACATATGTTCCAAGTCTGTAAACTGATAAAATAAAAATAGTAAAAAAAATTCTATTTCTTAAATCTGATGATTGATTAATATCTGTGTTAGACATTTTGTGGGGATTTATCTTTTAGTAGACTTATAACACCACCTGCTTTTTCTATTTTAGATTTTGCAGATTTAGATATAAAATTAGTTTTGACTGTAAGTTTTTCTTTAATTTCCCCATTACCAAGAATTTTTAATCTACTATATTTTTTATTAATAAGTTTTTTTTCAATTAAATTTTTAATATTAATTTCGTCTTGTGTTTTAATTTTTTTATTTTTTATAAAATTTTCAATATCGGAAATATTAATAATTGCTATATTTTTCTTAACAATTGGTTTGAAACCTCTTTTGGGAAGTCTTCTGTATAATGGCATTTGACCTCCCTCGAAACTTTTAATTGCAACACCAGATCTTGATTTTTGTCCTTTAACTCCACGTCCAGATGTTTTTCCTTTTCCAGAACCAATTCCACGGCCAACTCTCATTTTTGAATAATTTGTTTTTATTAATGAATTAAGTTTCATTCTAGTTTTCTCTTTGTTTAATAATTTCTGAAATCTTTTTTCCTCTTATAGCTGATAAAAATTTTGGGGAACTTTGACTTTTTAAACCTTGCATAAGAGCTTTTAATACGTTGTGAGGGTTTGCTGATCCTAGAGATTTTGCAACAACATCCTGGATTCCAAGTACTTCACAAACGGATCTCATAGCTCCTCCAGCTATAATACCCGTACCTGTAGGTGCTGATCTCATTAATATTTTACCTGATCCGCTTTTAGAAAAAATATCGTGATGAAGAGTTCTGCCGTCTTTTAATGGTATTTGAAACATATTTCGCTTTGCTAATTCAGTTGCTTTCTTAATTGCATCTGGAACTTGCTTAGATTTGCCTTTACCTATTCCTATTGATCCCTTTTGATTTCCAACAACAACGAGCGCGGCAAAACCAAATCTTCTACCGCCTTTAACTACTTTTGTTATTCTGTTTATTGCAACTAATTTTTCTATAAATTCACTATCTCTCATTAAAAACTCATTCCATTTTTTCGTAAAGAATCAGCCAAAGCTTTTATTCTTCCGTGGTATTTATACCCACCTCTGTCAAAATAAACTTTGCTAATTTTTTTTTCATTTGCTCTTTTGGCCAAAATTTCACCTATAACTTCTGACATTTTTGTCTTATTAATTTTATTGGTTTTCATTTCTTTTTCTTTAGATGAAGCTGAAACAATAGTTTTATTATTGCTATCATCAATAATTTGTGCAGAGATATTTTTTAGAGATTTAGAAACAGTAATTCTAAACCTGTCTACATTGACTTTTTTTAATTTAGATCTGTTTCTTTTTAGCCTTTTGATTTTTGAATTTTGAGATTTCATAATTATTTCTTTTTTCCTTCTTTTCTAATAACAAATTGGTTTTTTTCTTTAATTCCTTTTGCTTTATACGGCTCAACAGGTTTAATTGCTTTTATTTCTGAAGCTGTTTTAGATACCAGCTCTTTATCCGTACCAAATATATTTATTTTAGTCTGTTTTTCAATTTTAATTATTATCCCTTTTGGAACTTTGTATTTAACTTCGTGACTAAAACCTAAGCTTAAAATTAATTCCTCTCCTTTTAAATTGGCTCTAAAACCAACACCATTTAGTTCAAGATCTTTATTATGACCATTGGTGACACCCATAACAGCATTATTAATTAAACTCCTATAAGTTCCCCACAAAATAGATGTATTTTTAGTTTTTTTGTTTGGTGTAATTTGAAATTCATTTTTATCATTTGTTTTTAATGAAAACAGTTTGTCATTTAAATTAATTTTTTGTGATCCTTTTGGACCAGACACTAATAAACCACCACTTTCGACTTTGATGCTAGAGTCTTTTGGTAGTGATATAATTTTTTTTCCTAATTTCGACATTAAAATACCCTGCAAATTACCTCTCCACCCAAATTATTTTTTATAGCTTCACTGTCAGACATCACGCCTTTGCTTGTTGATAATATTGCGAGTCCTAAACCGCCATGAACTCTTGGGATGCTGTCAGCACGTGAATAAACACGTCTACCTGGTTTTGATATTCTTTTAATTTCTCTTATAACCGGCTGACCTTCATAATATTTAAGATCAACTTTGATTATCTTTTTAGAATTATTTTCATTTTGTTTATCAATATTAAAATTTATTATATAACCCTCTTTTTTTAAAACCTCTAAAATTTTTAATCTGAAATTTGAAAAAGGAATATCAATTTTAGTGAGCGATCTCATTTGACCGTTTCTTATTCGAGTTAACATATCTCCAATTGGATCTACTAATGTCATAATTACCTCCCTTACCAGCTAGACTTGGTCATACCAGGTATTTTACCTGAGGATGCCATCCGTCTAAGTGCTATTCTTGAAATTCTTAATTTTCTATATACTCCATGCGGTCTTCCTGTTATCTCACATCTATTTCTAATTCTTATTTTAGCAGAATTTTTTGGAAGTTTTGACAACTTCANCTGAGCCGCAAATCTTTCATTTAAAGGTAGTTTTTTATTTTTTATTATATCCTTTAATTTTTTTCTTTTATTTGCAAATCTATTTGACATTTTAATTCTCTTAAGATTTCTTTCAATTGCACTAGTTTTTGCCATATTAATTATTCTCCTTTTTTTTCCTCTTTGATAATTATTTTTTTACTTTTTTTCTTTTTTTTCGTTGTGTCATTGATTATTGGAAAATTAAATTCTTTTAATAGGTATATTGTATCTTCAATTTTTCTACTTGTGGTTACGATTGTGATGTCTAAGCCTCTAATAGTTTCTACTTTATCAAAATTTATTTCTGGAAAAATTATATGCTCCTTGATACCAAAGCTAAAGTTTCCAAATTTATCACAACTTGAATCTTTTAGACCTTTAAAATCTTTAATACGTGGAAGAGCGATGTTAACGAGTCTATCAATAAATTCGTACATTCTGTCATTTCTTAATGTAACTTTTAGACCAGCATTTGTGCCTTTTCTTGATTTAAAGTTTGAAATCGACTTTTTAAATTTAGTGACAACAGGTTGTTGACCAGCAATAGCAGCTACATCTTTAATACATGATTCTAATTTTTTTTTCTCTAAAGCCTCGGGACCCATACCCATGTTTAAAACTATTTTATCAATTCTTGGGACTGCATGTATATTTTTTAGGCTTAATTTGGCCATCAAATTTTTAATTATCTCATTTTTATACTTTTCTCTTAATCTTGGAATCATTTTTTAGCCTTTGCTTTTACATCAACATTTTTCTTTAAGTTTGACATGTGAATAAAGCCTTCTTTTGTAATTATTCCACCTTTATTTTCTTTGGTTGCTTTTTTGTGTTTTTTTTGCATATTAACTTCTTTAACTTTTGCCAAATTTCTTACCCTGTCAATTTCAATNATTTCACCGTTTTTACCTCTGTCTTTACCCACGATTACTNTCACCTTTTCTCCTTTTTTTAAAANCATNTTTAAATTACCTCCGGAGCTAGTGAAATTATTTTNGTTTGNCCTTTGGTCCTTAATTCNCTNGTNACNGGNCCAAAAATTCTAGTTCCAATTGGTTCNCCTTTTTCATCNGTTAAAACTACTGAGTTACTATCAAATTGAACTTTTGATCCNTCTTTTCTAAATATCTCTTTTTTAGTCCTTACNACAACAGCTCTATGNACAGANCCTTTTTTTACTTTTCCTTTTGGNAGNGCGTCTTTAACACTAACNACNATAAGATCNCCNATGCCAGCATATCTTCTTTTTGATCCNCCGAGTACTTTAATACACTCAACTCTTTTTGCCCCTGTATTATCTGCAACTAGCAATTCTGTTTGTACTTGTATCATTTTTCAACAACCTGCCATGTTTTTAGTTTTGAGATAGGTTTACTTTCAATTATTTTAACAAAATCTCCCTCTTTAAATTTATTATTTTCATCATGTGCATGATACTTTTTCTTTCTAGATATAACTTTGCCATAAAAAGGATGTTGAAACTTTCTATTAACTTCAACAACAATAGTTTTATTTCCTTTGCTACTCACAACTTTACCTTTTAAAACTCTTTTGGTCATTTTTTACTACCTAATATGTTGTTATAAAGTCTTGCTATATCTTTTTTAATAGATGAATATTCTGAAACATTCTGTAATTGGCCATTAATTTTTTTAAATCGCATATTAAAAAGATCTTTTTTTAATTTTTCAATCTCTCTAATTGCTTGGTCTTTTGTTAATTTTTTAGCTTCTTTTTTTTTCATAATTATCTTTTTATAAATTTAGTTTTAATTGGTAATTTAGCAGAAGCCTTGTATAACGCTTCTCTAGCTATTGCCTCAGAAACCCCATCAACTTCAAACAATATTCTTCCAGGTTTTACTCTGCAAGCCCAATACTCCGGTGATCCTTTTCCTTTCCCCATCCTAACTTCTGTTGGTTTCTTTGAAACTGGTATATTTGGAAAAATTCTAGACCACACTTTTCCAGTTCTTTGCATGTGTCTTGTAAGTGCAACCCTGGCTGCTTCAATTTGTTTTCCTATGATTCTTTCAGGCTGCATTGCTTTAAGACCATAAGTACCATAGTTCAGCCTTGCAACTCTAGTTGCCTTTCCGTGTATTCGCCCTTTATGAGCTTTTCTATATTTACTTCTTGTTGGCTGTAGCATTTTTTACTCTTTCAATTTTTTCCTTTTCTATATCCTTTAAAAATATTTCCCCTTTGTAAATCCAAACTTTGACTCCTATCATTCCATAAGTAGTTAAAGCTTCTGATTCTGCATAATCTAAGTTAGCTCTTAATGTATGTAGAGGTATACTTCCCTCTCTTAACCACTCGGTTCTTGCTATATCATTTCCCGCAAGTCTACCGCTAACACTAACTTTAATGCCTTTTGCTCCTAATCTCATTGTTGCTTGCATAGATCTTTTCATAGCTCTTCTATAAGCAACTCTTTTTTCAAGTTGTTGAGCAATATTTTCTGATACTAAATAAGCATTTAACTCTGGTTTTTTTATTTCTTTTATATTTACAGAAACTTCATCTTTGCTGATTTTAGATATTTTATTTTTTATTTTTTCTATGTCAGAACCTTTTTTACCTATAACAAAACCTGGTCTAGATGTATGAATAGAAACAACGCATTTTTTTGATGATCTTTCTATTACAACTTCAGAAACACCAGCATTTTTAATATTTTTTTTAATGAATTGTCTAATCTTATAATCTTCGATTAGATATTTTCCATAATCACCTTTTTTAGCGAACCATATAGAATCCCACGATCTGTTTATTCCGAGTCTAAACCCAATTGGATGTACTTTCTGTCCCATTATTTGTTTTCCTCATTTTTTTTTGATTTACTTTGTTTTTCCTCTAAAATTATAGTTATTCTACTAAAAGGTTTTTTTATAGGCGCGGCTCTCCCTTTAGCTCTTGGTCTAAATCGTTTCATTACAATTGATTTTCCAACATAAGCTTCTTTTACATAAAGATTATCAATATCATATTGATAATTATTTTCAGCATTAGCAATTGCCGACTTAACAGTTTTTTTAATATCTAAAGCAACTTTTTTTCTTGTAAATTCTAAATCTCTTATTGCTACATCAGCCTTTTTTCCTTTTATAAAATTTAATACTACATTTGCTTTTCTAGCTCCCGTCCTAACATTTTTATTAATAGCTTTTACTAAATTATTTTTTTGCATCATCTTTTCCTTTTGAAGGTGAGGTTGTTGCTGGAGCAGCTTTAGCGCTTGTAGAAGATGAAGCGCCTGGTGCAGATTTTGCACTGCTTGTAGACCCTCCATCAGCAGCTGCTTTCTTGTCAGCTGGTGTGTGTCCTGAAAATTTCCTTGTTGGAGAAAACTCTCCTAATTTATGTCCAACCATTTCTTCAGAAACAGTTATTGGTATAAATGATCTTCCATTATGAATTAAAAAACTATGACCAACAAATTCAGGAATGATTGTTGAGTTTCTTGACCAGGTTTTTATTGGTTGACTTTTTCCTTTATCTTTAAGTTTATCAACTTTTTTTAACAAACTAGGATGTACGAACGGACCTTTCCAAATACCCCTTGTCATCTTTTATTCCTTTTCTTTCTTCTTGAAATTATAAATTTATCACTTCTTTTTGGTTTTCTTGTTTTTAAACCTTTTGCAGATTGACCCCAAGGAGACACTGGATGTCTTCCACCAGCAGATTTACCTTCACCACCCCCATGTGGATGGTCTACTGGATTTTTAACAACTCCACGAACCATAGGTCTCTTCCCTTTCCATCTATTTCGTCCGGCTTTACCGATTTGAATATTTTTTTGATCTGCGTTTGAAACTGATCCGATTGTTGCTTTACAAGATGCTCTAACTTTTCTTGTTTCGCCTGATGACAGTTTGATTATTGCATATTCATTATCAAATCCAGAAATAGTCACAGATGAACCAGCTGATCTAGCAAGTTTTCCTCCATTACCCTCTATTAATTCAACATTATGAACTAATGTTCCGGGCGGTATATCATTTAATGACATTGCGTTTCCAATTTTAATTTCTTTTTTAATACCCGAGGTAATGCTGTCACCGACTTTTAATCCTTCGGGGCAAATAATGTAATTTTGTGAATTATCTTCGTATTTAATCAATGCAATATAGGAAGTTCTATTTGGGTCATACTCTATTCTAATGACTTTGCCTAGCGCATCAATTTTGTTTCTATAAAAATCAATTATTCTATATCTTTTTTTATGACCAGCTCCCTTTGATCTTGATGTAATTCTTCCTAGATTATTTCTCCCCCCCGTTGATACCTTACCTTTTGTTAAAGACTTTACAGGGGACCCTTTCCAAATATTTTTCCTATCAATAAGAACTGTTGATCTAGTGGATTTTGTATATGGTTTGTACGTTTTTAAACTCATTTTTTTAAACTCCTGTAGCCAAATCTATTGTTTGGCCTTTTTTCAAAGTAACAACTGCTTTTTTAAATCCGCTTTTTTTACCAAGTTTACCTCTAACAATTTTAGTTTTTGGTTTATTTTTAATTGTATTAATCTTGATTACATTAACTTTGAAGATTTTCTCAATATTTTTTTTAATAGAGTGTTTAGATGCACCTTCATGTACTTTAAATACAACTTTATTCAATTCAGATAATCCTGTAGCCTTTTCAGTGATTACTGGAGACTTTATTGTATCCAGATAATTAATTTTTTTCATTCGTCAGCCTTTGTTCAATATTTTTAATTGAAGTTTTTGTAAACAGTACGTTTTTAAACCTAATTAAATCGTATACATTTGTTCCTTTATAATTTATTAGCTTTACATCAGGTATATTTCTTACGGATTTATAAATATTTTTTTCTGTTTCTTGATCAGAAATAATTAAGACATTTTCTAATTTATTTTTAATCAAAAAATTATTGAAAATTTTAGTTTTTGCAATTTTTTTCTTTACGTCATCTAAAATATACAGTTCTTTATTGTTATTTTTTTTTGATATTGTTTGAGCTAACGCTAATTTTCTAATTTTTTTATTTATACTTTTTGTTTTGTAATTATCTCCTTTAGGTCCGTGGGCAACACCGCCACCAACAAAAATTGGTGCCTTCCTACTTGAGTGACGAGCGCCACCGGTACCTTTTTGGGCATAAATCTTTCTAGTAGATCCTGTTACTTCGTTACGTTGCTTAGTTTTAGCAATTCGTTTTTTTGATCTATTTAGTTGCCAATCAACAACATATTTTAAAAGTTTATTGTTAACTTTTAAGCCAACTAATTTTTCAGATAAATCAAGATTTTCTGATTTTGCAGTACTTTCTATATTTAAAACTTTAATACTCATAATTTATTTCTTTTTGGGTTGCTCCTGTTTAGCTGGTTTTTTTTCCACTGGCTTCTTATTTTCTGTTTTATTTTCTTTTTTTTCACTTTGATTTGTATTTTGTGCGTATTTTTCAACTGAGGTTTTTCGGTTAAATGTTTTTACAGATTTTCTCAGGAAAACAATTGAATTTTTTGATCCTGGGATTGAACCTTTTAAATATAATAAATTGTTTTCCAGGTCTGACTTTATTATTTCTAAATTCAACATAGTTCTATATTTTGCTCCCATGTGTCCTGCCATTTTTTTTCCTTTAAAAACTTTTCCTGGATCTTGGTTTTGGCCTGTAGAGCCATGTGATCTATGTGATACTGACACACCGTGTGAAGCTCTTAATCCTGCAAAATTATATCTTTTCATTACTCCAGCAAAACCTTTTCCTATAGTTTGTGATCTTACGTCTACAAATTTAACACCTTTTAAAGTCTCTAATCCTATTTCATTGCCTGTTTTATAATCATCAGTTTTTTCTAATCTAAATTCTTTAATTATTTTTTTTGGTTCTGTATTTTTCTTTGCAAAAAAACCTTTCATCTGATTTGTAAGTTTTGAACTTTTTAAGTTAATAAAACCTAGTTTTACAGCTGAATAACCATTCTTTTCTTTTGTATATATATCTATTACTCTTCCCTTCTCAACTCGCAAAACAGTAACAGGAACAGATACCCCAGAGTCAAAGAATTCTCTGGTCATTCCAATTTTTTTTCCTACTAACCCTAAACTCATAATTATATTTTAATTTCTATGTTAACCCCTGAAGCTAAATCTAATTTCATTAATGCTTCTACTGTTTGAGGAGTTGGTTCAACAATGTCTATTAACCTTTTATGTGTTCTTGTTTCAAATTGTTCTCGACTTTTTTTGTCTATGTGGGGGGACCTTAATACTGTAAATTTTTCTATTTTAGTAGGTAAAGGTATTGGTCCCTTTACTTGAGCTCCGGTTCGTTTTGCTGTGTTAACAATTTCCTGTGTAGATATATCTAGGATTTTATTATCGTAAGCTTTTAAGTGTATTCTAATATTTTGTTTATCCATTTTGCTATGCCATTTTTTTAGTTACTTCGTCTTGTACATTTTGAGGAACTTTTGAATAATGATCAAAAAACATTGAATACTGTGCTCTACCCTGAGACATTGATCTTAAATTATTTATATAACCAAACATATTTGCTAAAGGTACCATTGCACTTATAACTGTAGCATTACCCCGTTTGTCAGTGGTTGATACCTGTCCTCTTCTGCTGTTTAAATCTCCAATAACATCTCCCATGTAATCTTCTGGTGTTATCACTTCAACTCTCATTACTGGTTCTAAAAGTTTGAGACCTGCTTTGGTACAAGCCTCTTTAAAACAGTAACGTGATGCGATTTCAAATGCCAAAACGCTTGAGTCCACATCGTGGTGTAGTCCATCTACAATTGTAACTTTGTAGTCAATCAGTGGAAAGCCTGCTAAAATACCATTGTCTGCTACGCTCTCAACACCCTTTTCTACACCTGGAATAAATTCTTTGGGTATTGAACCACCTTTAATTTTATTTTCTACTTCTCTTCCTTTTCCTGGTTCAAGTGGTTCAACATTCAATTCGACTTTAGCGAATTGTCCAGCACCTCCACTTTGTTTTTTGTGAATATAAACATTTGAAACTGGTTTCTGAATTGTTTCTCTATAAGCAACTTGTGGGGCGCCTATGTTTGCTTCAACTTTAAATTCTCTTTTCATTCTATCAACGATAATATCTAAGTGAAGTTCACCCATACCTTTAATTATAGTTTGTCCTGATTCTTCGTCTGAAGTAACTCTAAATGATGGATCTTCTTTCGCTAATCTACCTAAAGCTTCTCCCATTTTTTCTTGGTCACCCTTAGTTTTAGGTTCAACAGCAATTTCTATTACTGGATCTGGAAATTCCATTGGTTCTAAAACAACAGGTTTATCTTCTTCTGATAGAGTATGCCCGGTAATTGTGTATTTTAACCCAGCCAATGCAACTATATCACCTGTGTTTGCTTCTTTAACATCCTCTCTACTGTTAGCGTGCATCAGTAACATTCTACCAACTCTTTCCTCTTTATCTCTTGATGTATTATAGACTCCTGTTCCTGATTTTAGTGTTCCCGAATAAATTCTTATAAATGTTAAAGAACCAACAAAAGGATCATTTGCTACTTTAAAAGCTAAAGCTGAAAACGGTTCTTTATCATCGAATTTTCTTTCTACCTCGTCTTTTGAATTTGGTTTTGTTCCTTTAATCGAGTTTATGTCCTTGGGACTGGGTAAAAAATCTACAACAGCGTCAAGTAGTGGTTGAACTCCTTTGTTTTTAAAAGCTGATCCAGTTAAAACTGGAACAAAATCAAATTTCAAGCAACCTTTACGTACACAAGAAATTATGTCTTTTTCGGTTATCTCTTTTCCATTAAGATAATCATCCATTAATTTTTCATCTTGTTCTACCGCTGTTTCTACTAAATCTTTTCTATACTTATCTGCTTGATCTTTTAAGTCTGATGGAATGTCTGTGTATTCAAATTCTGCCCCAAGTTTTTCATCTTTCCATAAAACTGCTTTCATTTTAACTAAATCTACAACTCCTTTTAATGAAGCCTCAGAACCTACTGGTATTTGCATTACCAAGGGTTTAGCTCCTAGTCTGTCTTTAATCATTTCAACGCAGTTAAAAAAATCTGCACCAGTTCTATCTAATTTATTTACGAAACAGATTCGTGGAACTTTATATTTGTCCGCTTGTCTCCAAACCGTTTCTGATTGGGGTTCAACTCCAGCTACACCATCAAAAACCGCTACGGCACCATCTAGTACTTTAAGAGACCGTTCTACTTCTATTGTAAAATCTACGTGTCCAGGTGTATCGATAATATTTATTCTATGCTCTTTCCAAAAACAAGTTGTTGCCGCAGAAGTTATAGTGATTCCTCTTTCTTGCTCTTGCTCCATCCAGTCCATTGTTGCTGCACCATCGTGTACTTCACCAATTTTATGACTTTTACCGGTATAGTATAAAATTCTTTCTGTCGTTGTAGTTTTTCCTGCATCAATATGAGCCATGATACCAATGTTTCTGTACTTTTCTAAATTATGAGTTCTAGGCATTTTTTACCATCTAAAATGAGCAAAAGCTTTGTTTGACTCTGCCATTTTATGTGTGTCCTCTCTTTTTTTTACTGCTGATCCTTTATTTTGAGATGCATCCATTATTTCGTAAAATAATTTTTCAGCCATAGTTTTATTTTTTCTTTTTCTCGATGCAGCTAATAACCATCTAAGGGCTAAGGCTTGAGATCTGTTTGATTTAACTTCAACTGGAACTTGATATGTTGCACCTCCAACCCTTCGTGATCTAACTTCAAGATTGGGTCTAACATTTCCAATAGCTGAATTAAAAACTTTAAGCGGGTCTTGATTTTTGGTTTTCATTTTTTCCAAAGCTGAATATAATATTTTTTCTGCTGTTGATCTTTTGCCGTCATACATTATTGAATTAATAAATTTTGAAATTACCTCAGATTGATATTTTGGATCTGGATAACTTTTTCTTTTAGGAGCTTTTCTTTTTCTAGACATATTTAAAATTATTTAGGTTTTTTTGCACCATACAATGAACGTCTTTTTCTTCTTGCTGTTACACCTTGTGCATCAAGATTTCCACGAAGTATGTGATATCTTACACCAGGTAAATCTTTAACTCTTCCGCCTCTAATCAAAACAACTGAATGTTCTTGTAAATTATGACCCTCACCAGGAATATAAGCTGTTACTTCAAAACCGTTTGATAATCTTACTCGAGCAACTTTTCTAAGTGCTGAATTCGGTTTCTTGGGTGTCGTTGTGTAAACTTTAATACACACCCCTCTTTTAATTGGTTGTTTTTCAAGGGCCGGCACCTTATTTCTAGACAAAGGTTTTACTCTAGGTTTTCGCAATAATTGACTTATAGTTGGCATAATTTTTTAAAATTTATTAATTAAGATAGAAAATAAGGCAGGACAATCTCTCCAATTTTCAGTTATGGTTTAAGGTCACAAAAACCTTACTTTATAACTATCAAAATTGCGCTAAACTAACATTGAAGTGTGAAAAGTCAATG
>NHIT01000012.1 GCA_002171925.1 Candidatus Pelagibacter sp. TMED196
AAATTACTCTCTTTTAGACAGGAGGTTAATATTGCTATAGAAGAAAAAAGGTCAAAAAAAATAATTGGCTCTAGTTTAGAGGCTGATGTAAAAATTTCTCTATCGCAAAAAGATCATGAAATTCTAAATAGCGTAGATGCAGAGGAACTTTTTATTACATCTAATGTTACAAAAACTATTCAGGATGATATAAAAGATAAATTATCAATATCAGTCAAAAAAGCTGACGGTACAAAGTGCTCAAGATGCTGGAAAATAGTACCAAGTGTAAATGAAAATAAATGTCCAAGATGTTGGAAAATAAAATAAAAGTAAAAAAATTTGATATAATTAGTCTGTTTTTAATTCTAATATTTTTTGGAATTGATAGGATTTCAAAAATTAGTGTCATTAAAAAAATTCAATCAGAACAAGGGGATATTTTTTTAAATGATTTTATAAACATTACTTTAAATTGGAACCAGGGAATTGCTTTTGGTCTTTTTAGTCTAGATACAAGTTTTTTATATCATTTAATATCAACAATAATTTTGATAATTATAATTTACCTTGTATATTTGATGGTCATATCAGATAACACAGGAAAAATAATTATATCCTTTATTTTAGGGGGAGCCTTAGGAAATGTTTATGACAGGCTTACATATTTCGCTGTTCCTGATTTTATAGATTTTCATGTAGGAAACATGCATTGGTTTACCTTTAATTTTGCAGATATTTTTATTTCTCTTGGTATTTTTGCTATGGTTATAAAAGAATTTGTATTAAAAAAAAACACATGAAATATTTAAAAATAATTTTTATTATTATAATTTTTATAGGATTAAACGGATGTACTAATTTTAGGGATGCAGTAACTGGTCAAAAAAAAAAGACAACTGACGAGTTTTTGATAAAAAAAAAAGATCCTCTTATACTACCACCTAACTACGATACACTGCCGATTCCAAAAACAAAGAAATCTAAAGATGTTAATTCTTCATTAGAATCAGCAATAAGTAGCGTTGATACTTCAAAATCAAATTCTAATTCATCATCAAGTTTGGAAAATATGATTTTAAAAGAATTAAGAAAAAAGCCTTAATATGATAACAACTAATAATTTAGAAAATAAAGTCTTCTATAAAAATCCAAGTCTACTCAAATCCTTAAGTAGCGGCAAAAATAATAATTATGACTTTAGAAGAATTAAAAAGTTTAAAAAATTTAAAACAGTAGTATTAATTGGAATGGGTGGATCCATTCTTGGGTCAAAAGCTATTTACTCATTTCTAAAACANAAAATTAAAAAGAATTTTATATTTATAGATAACCTTGATTTTGAATTATTGAAGAAAATAGAAATCAAAAAAAATCCTTCAAAATTTTTGTTTATAATTATATCTAAATCTGGAAATACCACAGAAACAATAGTTAATACTGGATATTTTAAAAATTATTTCAAAAAAAATAATTTAATTATAATATCAGAAAAAAAAGATAATATTTTGTACAATCTGGCAAAAAAAAAGGATTTTTTTTTTATTAAACATAATCCTAATATTGGTGGCCGGTATTCAGTTTTTTCAGAAGTAGGTATGGTTCCAGCTTATCTGATGGGCCTGAGTCCACTTAAGATAAAAAAGAAACTTTTTCATTTTTTTAAAAATAAAAAAAGTTTAATTATTTCAAAAAGATATACCAAAAAAATCTATCAAAAAAAAATAAAGGCATTGGTTTTTTTTAATTATGTTCCACAATTAAACGATTTTTTATTTTGGTGCCAACAACTTTTAGCTGAAAGCTTAGGAAAAAATAAAAAGGGATTTATACCTGTTNTTTCAAATGCACCCAAAGATCATCATAGCCTAATGCAATTATATTTAGATGGTCCAAAAGATAAACTATTTTATGTTTTCAGTTCTAAAAAAAATAATAGTTTTAAATTTAATAATAAAATTTTCGGTAAAAAAGTAAAATTTTTGCACAATAAAAACTATTCAAAAATTAAAAATACNCAAAAAAAAGCATTTATAGAAGTTTTAAAAATAAGCAAAATACCTTTTAGAGAATTTGAAATTAAAAAGTTTAACGAAAAAATTTTGGCTGATTTATTTCTTTTATTTATATTTGAAACTATATTATTAGCAAATTTAATGGGGGTTGATGCATTTAATCAGCCAGCGGTAGAAAAAGTCAAAATTTTAACAAAAAAATTCTTATCCTAAAAAATTTTACCAAAAAATATTTCTGAACGACCATAAGTTCTATTTTCAATTATATTAATATGTTTTTGTAAATTATCATTAGATTTTGATTCTCTATGGATTATTACAATATGATTTTTACGTAAAAAATGATTATTTTTAATTATTTTTAAAGAATTTATAAAGTTTATATCTTGGTACGGTGGGTCAAAAAAAATTACATTAAATTTAATATACTCATCTAAAATAAATTTACTAAAAAACTCAATAACGTCCTTTGATATAATTTTAGAATTTTTTAATGAGTTGATATTGTGAATATTTTTTTTTAAATTTAATATTGCATCCGGGTCCTTTTCAACAAATACCACTTTTGATGCATTCCTTGATAGACATTCTATGCCAAACGATCCTGATCCCGCATAAAGATCAAGAACATTCAAATTTTTTAAATCGATATCAATAACTTTAGAGTGAAAAAGTATATTAAAAATATTTTCTCTCACACTATCTTTTAGAGGTCTTGTTTTTATATTTTTAGGAAAACTAATCTTTTTATTCTTAAATTTGCCACCAATAATCCTCATTTTTTTTTGATAGCTCTCCAGCCAATATCTTTTCTAAAAAAACCATCATTCCACTTTATTTTTTCAAGATTTGACAAAGAATTATTTCTTGCATCATTTAGGTTGTTGCTAGAGGATGTGAAGTTTAGCACTCGACCCCCCTTTGAAAAAATTTTTTCATTAATCTCATATGTTCCGGCATGAAAAATTTGATTATTTTTATCTAAATGAACTTTTGATAAATTTTCAATTTCTTTGTCCTTAATATATTCTCCAGGATATCCTTTGGCACACAAAACAATTGTTATACATTTTTTGTTATCCCATTCTATTTTCAATTTACTCAAATCATTATTTATTACAGCTTCAACAATATTTAATAAATCTGTTTCCAATTTCATCATTAGCACTTGGCACTCTGGGTCACCCATTCTAATATTGTATTCAATCAAATAAGGCTCATCATTTTTAACCATTAAACCCGCATACAAAAAACCTTTATAAGGATTACCTAATTTCTTCATTGCTTGGATAGTTGGTTCAATAATTTTCTTTTTTATTTTAAATTCAAGATCTTTTGTTAAATTTCTTGCTGGAGAATAAGCGCCCATACCTCCGGTATTAGGTCCAGTATCACCTTCTCCAACTCTTTTATGATCCTGTGCAGAACCAAAAAAACTATATGAATTTTTATCAACTACAACAAAATAGCTTAATTCCTCTCCCTCTAAATATTCCTCAACAACTACTTTTTTAGAAGATTTAAATTTACCGTCTAGAATTTTTTTAGTTTCTACTAATGCTTCATCCTTAGAGTTGCAAATCAATACACCTTTTCCTGCCGCAAGACCATCAGCCTTTATAACAATAGGAATTTGAGATTCTTCTATAAATTTTGCAGCTTCTTCATATTTTTCAAAAATTCCAAAATTTGCAGTTGGAATATTATTTTTTTTACACAAGTTCTTCATAAAAGCTTTAGAACCTTCTAATTGAGCTGCGAATTTATTTGGCCCGAACACTTTTACTAATTTTTTTTCAAGAAAATCGGTTATACCATTTACAAGAGGTTCTTCCGGACCAATTATTACAATATCAACTTCATTTTTTTTTATAATATTATAAACTTCTTCGAAATTTGATATATCCTGACTTATATTTTCTGCAATTTTTTCTGTGCCAGCATTTCCAGGCATACAGAATAATTTACTCACTCTACTAGATTGTCTTAATTTATAGCAAATCGAATGCTCTCTGCCACCACTTCCTATAACTAACAAATTCATATAATATAAAATTTTAATTCAAATTAACATGAACGGAAATAAAGCTAAACTTAAATTTTACCCAAACAATTTTGAAATTGTTGAAAAAGGTGATTATGTTATATGCGCAATTTCTGGAAAAAAAATTCCACTCAATGAACTAACTTATTGGAATGTTGAATTACAGGAAGCCTATTATTCTCCTGAAGAAGTCAAGAAAAGATTCGATCAGATAGAGCAAAAATAGTTTTATTTCCATCTTGAATGAGTCCATATCCATTGACTGGGATTTCTTAAGATCATTTTTTCAATAGTTTTATTGATCTCAATGGTTATTTTTCTTTTGTTTTCATCAGAATTTTCGGTTTTATGATATTCAATTGGTTTCTGTATTTCCATTTTAAAAAAATTGTCTTTTTGCCTTTCTAAAAAAATTGGAATTATTTCCAGATCATATTTAACAGCTAATTGTGCAGGTATTGTAGTTGTATGAGCGGGAATATTAAAAAATGGACATCTCTCAGATTCGCCTACTCTCTGATCAACCATTAGGGCAATACTATTATTATTTTTTAAATAATTAATAGTTTCTCTTGTACCGATTAAACCTTTTTTAATCTGTTTCGTACAAATATATTTTTTTCTGAGATAAACCATAAAAGGATTAAGAAAAAAATTATTTAGAGGCCTATATATTGTTGCAAGATTTATACCTTTTTTTTCTAACTCCATCGCCATCAACTCGAAATTACCCAAGTGCGCAGAAATAAATATTACAGGTTTTCCTTTTTTTTTAATATTATCAATAATTTCTTTACCTGAAATTTCAATGTGATCTTGTTTAAATTTATTAAATCTAAATTTGTCTAAGAAAATATATTCTGCAAATGTTAAACCATAGTTAGACCACATCTTATTAATTAAATTATTTATCTCCAAGTCAGAATATTCTTTGAATACTTTTAAAATATTATTTCTAATTATTTTTTTTTTTCTAAAAATAAAGCCAATTTTTAACACTAAAAAACATGAAAACTTTCTACTAAATTTTATACCAAAAATTCTAAATAAAAAAAATAATATATAAATTACAAGAGCTTCAAAAAAATATTTAACAACTTTCATTTTAAAATTTTGTTTACCTCATTAATGAATTCATCTTCATTTTTAATATCGACATTTATTGATACAAATCCGAAACGTCTTCTTTTTATGGAGTCAATTCTTAAATAATCTTTTTCTGTGGTAATTAGTTTTGCTTTATTTTCTTCTTCTATTTTAATTAATTTTTCTAAATCTGCATCAGAGTAGTCATAATGATCTGGGAATGTAATTTCTTTAACTATATTTAGTCGATTATTCTTAAGTGTATTAAAAAAATTCACAGAATTACCTATGCCTGCAAAGGCAATTAACTTTCTATTTTTAAATTCTTCAAATTTTTTCAAGTTGTAAACAAAGTAAAAAAATTTTAAATAACTATTGTACTTTTTTAATTTTAATTCTAATTCAGTATTTTTTTCACCATTAATCATAACAATGTCCACCATTTTGAGAGAACCCAATCCTTCACGCAGAGGACCAGCAGGCAGTACCTGGCCATTACCAATCTGTTGATTATTATTGAAGCAAATTATATTTAAATCTTTTTTAATACTCCAATCCTGAAATCCGTCATCTAAGATAACAGTGTCAAACTTTTTTTCTATTGCAGCGGTAATACCCTGATGTCTTTCATCACAAACTATTAATTTTGAATATTTCCTTAATAGTTCAATCTCATCTTTTTGATTTCTATATTTTTTTTTAATTACCACGGGCAATCTTTTATCATCTAGTAAATTTTTCAGCTTAATACACACAGGTGTTTTACCAGTACCCCCAACATAAATATTTCCAACACATATAATTGGAATAGAGAATTCTTTTTCTTTTTTAAAATATTTCATAATAGTAATTATTAAAAAGTAGATATAAGAAAAAGGTAATAATATTAATGAAAAAAAAGTTTGATTATTTTTATCCCAAAATTTAGGTTTATTTATTTTCATATTATAACTTTTTCATATTCTTTAATTACTTTATCAAATATTTCTTCACTATATTTATTAAGTTTAACTGTTTTATTATTATTTGTAGATAAAGCCGAATTAAAATTATTAATTAATTTTTCAGCTAAAATATTTTTACTATCGATTTTACTCGATATATTTTGAGAATTTAAATACTCATAAATTTCCTTAAAATTTGAAACATAGGGTCCATGGAAAATAAAACAACCCATTTTAGCGGCATCAATTGGATTTTGACCCCCATCTTTTTCAAGCTTTTTAATTAAAGATTTTCCAATAAATATTTGTTTAAAGTTTTCATAATATTTTAAAACAGAGCCATAATAATTAATCAATATAATTTCTGAGTTTTTTTCAATTTTATCATTTTCATTTTTTATTTGAGTTCTTAGGCCCATCTTATTTAAACTATCTGAAATCTTATTAATCCGATTAATATGTCTTGGAATTATAATTGTTTTTACATTTTTAAAATATTTTCTTAAAATTTGATGCACCTCTCCACAAAATATTTCTTCACCTGGATGAGTACTAATCGCACACCAGATTTTAGTATTTTTATCCAGATCATTTTTGATGTTATTTCCTGAATAAATATTTTGTAGAGTTGAACAATATTTAATATTACCAAAATATTTTATATTTTTTCCATTGAAATGATTTAAATAATTTAAAGTTTCTTTATTTGAACAAATCGATAGTTTAATAGAACTTAATATTTCAGTAGCAAAACTTTTTAAAATTTTCCATCTTTTAAAGGTTTTTTTAGTCAATCTTGCATTTAACAGTACTAGGGGCAAACCTTCTTTTTTAATTTTGAAAAAAAAATTTGGCCAAATTTCAGAGTCCACAAAGGAGACAATATTTGGCCTCCAATTTTTAAAAAAATTCTGAATTAAAAAATTTGAATCGTAGGGAAGAAATTGATGGTATATACGTTCGTCATTACCATATTTTTTGACAAACAAATTATACGAACTCAATGTAACTGTAGTTATTAAAAAGGTATATTTTTTATCTTTTTTTAAAAAAAAATCTACGATAGGAAAAATAGTATTTAACTCACCAATACTTGCTGCATGAAACCAAAATAAAAAACCTTGCGGTCTGACTATGCTTTTTGGAAATATTTTTTCTTTAAATTTTATCTCATGTTCTTTATTTTGAATTTTTCGATAAAATATAATAATCAAATAAGGTAAATAAAAAAAATTTATTAAAAAGTTATAAAAAACTTTTAACATTTTAATTTAAATTACCTGTTTGCTGTAAAGATTTTCATAATCTTTTGATTTCACCAAAAGATCCTCATGTTTACCAGCACCCACAATATTTCCATCTTTCATCACCACAATACTATCTGCTTTTTTTATAGTAGACAGTCTATGTGCGATTACTAGCGTGGTCTTGTTTTTTGTTAAATTGAATATTGCATTTTGAACTTTTTCCTCTGACTCAGTATCCAAAGAAGAAGTTGCCTCATCTAATAAAATTATTGGGGAATTTTTGAGTATCGCCCTTGCAATTGACAACCTTTGTTTTTGTCCTCCGGACAATCTTATTCCGTTTTCACCAATGTTTGTTTGATACTTTTCTGGCAATGTTTCAATAAATTCATCTGCTGCAGCGAGCTGACAAGCTTCTTTAATTTCTTGATCGCTGGCATCGAATTTTGCAAATTTAATATTATTTTCTACAGTGTCATCAAATAAAATAATATCCTGACTTACAAGTGAGATCTTATTTCTAAGAGAGTTCAAAGATACTTTTTGGATATCCTGATCATCAACAAAAATTCTACCTTCCTGTTGTTGGTAAAACCTAGGTATTAAATTCATAACTGTACTTTTTCCGGCACCACTGTGACCCACTAGTGCTGTAATTTTTTCTCCCTCAATGTCCAAGTCAATATTTTTTATAGCACTATCTTTGCCAGTGCTATATTTAAAACTTACATCTTTAAATCTTATACTTGCTTTATTAATTTTAATTTTAGGTAATTTTTCATCATTTTTAATTTCTATTTTTTCGTCAATGATTTTAAAAACTCTCTGAGCTGCAGCCGTGCCTTGATATACAGACATGTTTAAAGTCGCCAAAGACCTTACAGGTTGATAGGACAACATCATAGCCGCTAAAAATGAAAAAAAATTATTTATACCAATTTCTCCAGATGAAATTAGTTGTCCTGCAAAATAAATAAATCCTGCAATCATTATACCAGTCAATGTTTCCATTATTGGTGTAGCTCTAATCAAGACTGTGCCAATTTTTATTTGTTTATCAGCCAGATCTCTGATCGCCTCTTTTGATTTTGTTTGTTCAATTTCCTCTCTTTGATATATTTTTATAATTTTAGATCCTTTTAAAATTTCAGAAAGCAAAGTAGTAAAATTTCCCGCAGAAACCGCGCTCTGAGTTGTTGCTTTTCCCATTCTTTTACCAAGAGATTTTGCAAAAAAAGCAGCCAAAGGCATCATTATCATTGAAAATAATGCAAGCTTCCAATTTTGATAAAACATAACACAAAGTAATGTAATTAATGTCAGAGAGTCTTTCATTATATTTAAAAAACCTGTGCTTATTAAATTCTGTATTAAACCAACATCGTAAAGAAAATTTGCAACATATCTTCCAGAGTGTTTCGATTCAATGCTTTGCGTGTCGGACAATAAAATATGCTCAGACATTTGACTTTGAATTTTTTGTAGAACTCTAAATCCTAAAACTATAATGACATATCTTGCAAAATATAACGATATACCTTTTGTACTAAAAACTATGATTATTAAAATTGGAATTATAAAAGCAAAGGTTCTATTGTTCTCAATAAAAATTTTTTTAACTGCAGGATCTAGAAGCCAAGCAATTGAAGCTGTAGTTCCAGCCACAACTGATGAAAGAGCAAGGGCCAACATCAATCTCCACAAGTGTTCTTTTACGTAATCTTTATATAATCTTTTTAGAATAAATTTAATTTCTTTGATTTCCATAAGTTTAGCTTGCTAAAAGAAATAATGTTATAAATATTAAAAATCCTGACAAATTATTAAGTTTGAAAGCTCTTAAACAATCTTGGGGTTTTTTTGGACTATAAATTTTAATTTGATAAAATAGACTAAACATAAAAAAAACTAGTAATATTAAAAAATAATTTATCTCCAAGTTTATAACCAAATAAAACATCATTATTGAACTAACTAAATAACAACTGGCAATAAAAAAAGTTAAGTTCTTTTTAAATTTAATTGCAGTAGATTTTACTCCAATAATTTCATCTTCAGATGCATCTTGCAGCCCATAAATCGTGTCATAGCCTAATGTCCAAAATATGGCTCCAATGTAAAAAATTATTGGCAAAACATCGATATTGTTCATTATAGACGTCCATGCCATCACTGATCCCCAATTAAAAGTAAACCCCAAAAATAATTGGGGCCAATAAGTGAATCGTTTCATAAATGGATAGCTGAATGCAAATATCATGGAAAAGATACCAAGGCAGATTGTTAAAAAATTGAATTGAACTAATATTATGAATGCTATTAAACACAAAATTAATACATAGAACCAAGCTAATTTTTTATCTAACAACCCAGATGCAATCGGCCTTTCTTTTGTTCTAGAAACTTTTTTATCTATTTTTTCATCAACAATATCATTTACAATACATCCTGCACTTCTCATCAAAATAGAACCACTAAAGAAAAGAATTAAATGATAAAAAAAAATATTAAGATTTTTATCAAAGTAGTATGCAAGAGCTAAACCACTAGCACATGGCCAAAATAACAATAAGTATCCAGTCGGTTTGTTTAATCTTGTTACATTAATAAAATTTTTAAGATGTGATGACATTATTCTTCTTGTAAATACCAAACAGTAAATACATAATCAATTTGATTCGATATGAGTATAGACTACACAGTTGCAGCGTTATTATTTCCAGCTATGGCACTTTTAATGGGTGTTTATAATAGCAGATTTCATACTTTAAGTGCCTTGATTAGAAAACTTCATGATGAATATGTATTTGAGAAACACATCCCACCTGAGTGGAAGAAACAACTTAAAAACTTAAGAGCAAGAAGTATCAATTTAAAGTATTCCATTGGTTGTGCAGGAATAGCTTTTCTATTCGATATGTTAACGGTCTTCGCACTTTATTTAAATTTAATTTTTTATGCCAGATTGATTTTTGGTCTTTGTTGTCTTTCACTGTTTTTTTCCATAGTTTTATATCTTGGTGAGATTTTTGTTTCAACGCGTGCATTAAAACTTCACTTATCTGACATGAAAATAGACGAAGAATAATATTTATGAAAATTAACGCAATTAGAGCTTTTATAATCGCCGCAATAGTAATAATTCTTTTGTATGCACTAGGACTTTTTTTGCCAATAATAATGACATCAAAGTCCTCATCAATTAAAACTTTTGATAATAATTTAGTTTTAGAATACCATAATAAAAAAAATGTTTTCTAAACCAGTAATACTTTTAATTGTTTTAGTTCTCTTACTAGTTTTTTACCTAGTGATTAGAATTGGCGCAGGAAAAAGTAAAGAAATTGAAAATTCTAAAAACTTAAAAAGATATCTTTTTGGAGTTAGAATATTAATAATTATTTTAGCTCTTGTCGGTATAGTATTATGGTTCTTTCTTTAATTTTTTAGAGTAAACCATTTTCCCAAACTCAATTTTTTCATTATAAGACTGATTAAAAGTTTTAAGCTGAGTTTCACTCATCCTATTTTTTAAAGTAATCAAATTTTCCTCTTTCCAGGAATTCTTTGTTTCTGGGTTTTTCCAAACTTTTTTCTCTCCATCCGTCCTTGCACAACCATAACAAAATCCTGTTTTAGGATCACTTTTACAAATGCTTATACAGGGACTTAATATTTTTAAATTATTCATTT
>NHIT01000013.1 GCA_002171925.1 Candidatus Pelagibacter sp. TMED196
TTAATTTTTTTGCGTATTTTATAACTTGAGCTCTTAATTTTCTCATTTAAATAACTTTTTCAAACCTTCTTTCGATGCCTCGCAAATTCCTTTTTCGGTTATAAGTGCCGTCACATATTTTGCAGGGGTAATATCAAACGCCAGATTCATAGATTTGCTTTTTTTGGGATAAATCAAAACTTTTGCCACTTTATTATTTTTATCTAAGCCCTCTATATGTGATAGCTCTTCTGAATTTCTTTCTTCTATGGGAATATCTTTAAAATTTTTTAAATTCCAATCAATCGTTGAGCTTGGCAAAGCCACATAAAAAGGAACTTTGTTGTCATGGGCAGCTAAAGCCTTAAGATAAGTTCCAATTTTGTTTGCAACATCTCCTGTCGATAAAGTTCTATCTGTTCCAGTAATACACATGTCTACCTCACCTCTTTGCATTAAAATTCCTCCGGTATTATCGGCAATTATTGTATTTGATATACCTTCTTCGTTTAGTTCGTATGATGTTAAATTAGCTCCCTGATTTCTTGGCCTAGTTTCATCTACCCAAACATGGACTTTAATTCCCTTTTGATGAGCATGGTAAATTGGAGAAGTAGCAGTACCCCAATCAATAGTCGCTAGCCATCCTGCGTTACAGTGGGTTAAAATGTTTACTGTATCTTTTTTCTTTCTATAAATTTCCTCAATTATTTTTAATCCATTTAACCCGATATTTTTACAAAAACCTATATCTTCTTCGCATATAGCTTTTGCTTCATCAATTGCTATTTTCAAAATTTCTTTATTGTTTACTCCTGATAATTTTTTCATCATTCTATCTATTGCCCATTTCAAATTTATAGCAGTTGGTCTTGACTTGATTAAATCTTCGCTAGCTTTTTTAAGAAACAACTGATCGTTATTTTCAATTATAGATAAGACCAATCCGTATGCAGCGGTAGCTCCTATTAATGGTGCGCCCCTTACTTCCATTGTTTTAATTGCATTAATTGAGTCTTTAATGGTTTTTAAATCTTTAATTATAAATTGATGAGGAAGTTTTGTTTGGTCTATTATTTTAACAATGTTGTTCTCAAACCAAATTGTTCTAAATTCTTTTCCATTAATATGCATTATTTTTTCAAAACTCTTCCAGCAATATGTTGTAATTTTTTTATTGTTTTTTTAGTTCTTAGCTTTGGATCGGTAATAATAGCTGTATCTAAACAATTGTTTGCAGGATCTTTATCAACTGAAAAATTTGTAAAAGTTTTTATAACTTCTTTAACCATATTCTGTGCATTCGCAGCATTTTTTTGTAAAGTTTTGATAACCATAGCAACATCAACCTCATCATGTTCAGAATGCCAACAATCATAATCGGTAACCATTGCGACTGTACAATATCTTATTTCAGCTTCTCTAGCTAATTTAGCTTCGGGCATATTTGTCATGCCTATTACATCTGCTTTCCACGATCTATATAAATTTGACTCGGCTAAAGTTGAAAACTGCGGTCCTTCCATCACGACATAAGTTCCGCCCATTTGATAATTTATATTTAATTTTTTTAAAGCAGCCTCACAACATTGTCCTAAGCCTTTACTTGTAGGTTTTGCCATTGAAACATGGGCTACTATCTCATCATTAAAAAATGTTTTTACTCTGGAGAAAGTTCTATCAATAAACTGATCAACTATCACAAAAGTTCCGGGACTAAGATTTTCTTTTAAAGAACCAACTGCTGAGACTGATATAATGTCTGTAACGCCTTGTTGTTTCATTGCATCAATATTTGCTCTGAAATTTATATTGGTTGGGTTAATTTTATGTCCTCTAGAATGTCTGGGAACAAAACTTATATCAATACCATCAAACTTTGCTGTCATAACATCGTCTGAGGGTTGTCCCCAAGAGGTTTTAACTTTTTTCCACTTAGTTTTTTCAAAACCTTCTATTTTGTAAAGNCCNCTTCCNCCAATTATCCCAAGCTTTCTATTTTTCATNATTTAATTATTAATCTTTTTTTGTTAGATAATGAAGTAAAATATGGATTTAAAAAAATATATTAGATCAATACCTGACTANCCAAAAGAAGGCATTTTATTCAGAGATATAACAACATTAATAAAAGATCCTGAAGCTTTTAATTTTAGTGTTGATAAAATCATAGAAATATCAAAAAAAATAAAATTTGATAAGGTTGCAGCAATAGAATCTAGAGGGTTTATTTTTGCTGCTGTTGTCTCTTATAAGTTGAAAAAACCATTAATTATGATGAGAAAAAAAAATAAGTTACCTGCTGAAAGACATTCTGTAGATTTTGAACTTGAATATGGCAAAGCAACTATTGAGGTTCACAAAGACTCTATTAATAAGGGTGATAAGGTTTTAATTATTGATGACTTAATTGCTACAGGTGGTACTGCAGAAGCGGGGGCAAAACTTGTAGAGATTTCTGAAGGGAATGTTGCTGGTTTTATTTTTATAATAAATCTATTCGATCTTGGTGGTAATCAAAAATTAATAGACAAATCTTACTTCACGGAGAGCTTAATAGATTTTCCTGGGCACTAATTAAATTTCTTTTTTTATCCAAGTTGATGGTGTTAGTTCATTTTGAATTTCAACATTTATATAATAATCAAAAGGCTTTACGCCTCTTTTTTTAATATAATCAAATGTTTTTGTTATACCCGTTTTAAGATCAACAGTTGTTTTGTAATTTAAAAGTTTTCTTGCTTTTTCAGCTGAACAAGTAGCATGTTTGACCTCTTGCGGTCTATCAGGTTTGTAAATTGGTTTTAAATTACTCCCTGATATGTTTGAACATATTTCGGCTACTTTATTTATTGTTACAAACTCCTCATCAGGACCTATATTAATAACTTGTTTGTTTAGGTTTTTTTGATCTTTCATTGGAACCAAACAGCTTAAACAGTCATCAATGTAAGAAAAGCATCTTTTCTGCTCCCCGTCTCCATAAATAATTGGTGCTTTATTTTGTAACATTCTATTTAACATAATAGATACAACATTTCTAAAAGGGTCATCGTATTTTTGCTTTGGTCCTATTATATTGTGCGGTACAGCAATAACCCATTCTATTTTGTTTAGCTCACACAAGTTTATTAAAGTTTCTTCAGCAGCAACTTTTGAAATTGCATAAGGATCTGCAGGACTCGGTTTCATATCTTCTTTGAAAGGATATTTTTGAGAACCATACCTTGCCATCGATGAACAAAAAATTATTCTCTTAACTTTATTTGATATAGCAGCAGAAAAAACTGCAACTGAAGCTAAATAATTATTTTTACCTATTTCATATGGAGAAAAAACAGACAAGCCCTCGTGTGCGGTTGCAGCACAATGGTACACTACGTCTGTACCTTTCATAACTTCTTTTAATTTGTTTAGGTCACAACAATCTATTTTATGAAATTTAATATTTTTTGGAACATTATCTGCATAACCACCCATCATATTGTCGATACCGACAACCTCGTCTCCCATTTTTGACAATTTTTCTGCTAAATGAGATCCTAAAAAACCTGCAGCCCCAGTGATAAATACTTTATTTCTTTTCATCGACATCAACTTTTATATTTAAAAATGTATCAAATCAATAAATAATCAAACTTTAGGTCTATACCAAGAAGTTTTACCCATGATTGAGTTAATTAACCCTGAAAATCTATGATAATAAATTTCTTTTTTTTTATCATTTCCTGCAATAAGAAAAAGTAAAAATTTAAAAATAGAAGAAAATAGTTTTGGAAAAATAATTAATAGTGAAATTAATAAACCATTGTATTTTTTATTAAAGTAAAAAGTTGACCACATCCAATGCCAATTCCTAGATAGCTCCATTTCATGGTCAAAAGAACTATCATGCGAATGTCCTCCCTCATGGTAAACTTTTATCAAGTCAGAAAAATAAATTTCTTTATTTTTTTTTATTAACCTTCTGCACATATCTATTTCTTCTAAAAAGAAAAAAATATTTTCATCAAAAAAACCAATATCTTTAAATTGAGCTAAATTTAAAAACATTGCGTACCCTTTAACTGAAGTAACCATTACTTCTTTAAATTCAGTTGCTGTTAAAGTGGTTTCGCTAGATGTAATATTCCTTTTTTCGTATATTCCAGGACCTATTATTGCAAAATTTTTTTTTGTATTGGCTAAATTAATGAAACCCACTAAAGCATCGCTCGAAAGCTCTGTATCAGGATTTAATATTAATGCATATTTTGTTTTAACTTTTTTAAGACCGATATTATTAGCCTTTCCATATCCAAAGTTTTCTCCTGTTAATATGCATTCTACGTTTTTAAATTCTTCTTCTATTTTTTGTTTGTATTCTTGATCATTTGAATTTTCCACATTAATAACACTGCATTGCTTATTAATAGAATTTAAGCAATTTCTGATTTTGTTTTCACTTTTAAAGGAAGTTATTACTATAGTTATATCTTTAATTGACATTATTTAAACATAATTGATTTTATACTCTAATTATTTTAATACTTTAACTTAATTGATCATATCTTATTTGTAAAATTATAATGAAAAAAATTATTGTAACTGGTGGATCTGGATTTATAGGAAGCAATTTAATAAGGCTTTTGCTTAAAAAGAAATATTTCGTGATCAATATAGATAAACTAAGCTATTCTGCTAATTCCTATAATGTGAAAGATTTTAAGAAGAATCGTAATTACTTATTTTACAAAGTTGATATCAATAAAACATCACGGATATTAAAGATTTTAGAAAAACATAAACCAATAGGAATTTTTAATTTAGCTGCTGAAACTCATGTTGATAGATCAATAGATAAAGCACATCACTTTATTAGATCTAATATAGCAGGAGTTTATAGTTTGCTTGAAGCAATACGAAAATTTGAAAATAAAAAACAAAAAAGGTTTAAACTTTTACAAGTTTCTACAGACGAAGTNTATGGTGATATTCCTAAAAAACAAAGAGCAGACGAAAATCACAATTATAACCCAAGCTCTCCCTATTCTGCCTCTAAAGCTGCCGCTGACCAGTTTATAAAATCTTACAGCAGAACATATGGTATTAAAATAGTGATAGCACATCCATGTAATAACTATGGCCCTAATCAACATCCAGAAAAATTTATACCAAAAATGATTTTTAATATTTTGAATAATAGACCTTTGCCACTTTATGGTAATGGCAAAAATATTAGAGAATGGATTTATGTTAAGGATAATTGTGAAGCATTACTTAAAATCTTCTTGAAAGGTAAAAATGGAAGAAATTANAATATAGGTACAAATATAAGATTGAAAAATACTGATATTGCTTTGAAATTATTAGATGTCGCAAAAAAAAATAACATTAAAATTACGAAAAATAATAAAATTATTTATGTAAAAGATAGACCAGGTCATGATGAAAGGTATGCTCTTAACTCGAATAGAATAAAAAGAGAGATTAAGTGGCAGTATAAAACATTAATCTCTAATGGACTTTTAAAAACAATTGTATGGTATTTAAAGAACTATAATTATTTTAAATCAATCTCAAAAAAAAATATTACTAAAAGATTGGGTTTAAAAATATGAATAAAAAAATTATAGTTACTGGTGGAACAGGCAGATTTGCAAATGAATTAAAAAAAATTAAAACAAAATATAATGTTATTTATCCCTCAAAGAAATATTTAGATATAACTAATTTCAATAAAATTAAAAATTACTTAAAAAAAAATAGAGCAAATTATGTTATTCANTTAGCTGGAATGTCTNGNCCNATGANATCTCATGANAAAGATTTGTCNAAAAGNATAANTTTNAATATAATNGGAACTTCTAATNTNGTNAGAGCTTGTTCAGANTTAAATATNAAAATTATATANTTTTCAACAAGNTANGTTTANCCTGGNAAAAAAGGTGATTACAAAGAAACAGATCCTGTTTTACCATGGAACAATTATGCTTGGTCCAAGTTAGGCGGGGAATGTGCAGTTCAAATGTACAAAAATTCATTAATTTTGAGAGCTTGCATGACTGAAAAACCTTTTGTTCATAAAAAAGCTTTCAGTAATATTAAGTTAAATTTTATCTACCACGAGGATATAGCCAAAATCTTATTTAAAATTATTAATAGAAAAGGAATTTTGAATATTGGAGGTAAAACAAGGACAGTTTATGATTTTGCTAAAAAATATAATTCTTATGTTAAAAAAGTCCGATCTAAGAGAGAATTTCCACCAAAACCATATATGAATTTGTCAAAACTTAACAGAATAAAAAAAATATGAAGTTAATTAAAACAAAAATTAAAGGTTTGAAAATTATTAAATTGAAAAGAAATAATGATCCTAGAGGATATTTAGCAGAAACTTATAATAAAAAATTGATTGGAGGAAAAGAGTTAGTTTTTGATTACAAAGTAATTTCTAAAAAAAATATTTTTAGAGGATTCCATTTTCAATATAAGTTTCAACAAGTAAAACTAATCAGCGTGCTTAAAGGTAAAATCCTAGATTGTGTTATTGATCTTAGAAAAAATTCTAAAACTTTTGGAAAAACATACAAAATAATCTTATCTGAGAAAAATAATTTATCACTTTATGTTCCAAGCGGTTTTGCTCATTCTTATTTAACATTAGAAAAAGAAAATATAGTTTATTATAAATTGTCTAATTATTACGCTCCAAAA
Source organism: Candidatus Pelagibacter sp. TMED196 (assembly GCA_002171925.1). The sequence goes on from NHIT01000013.1 coordinate 6,679, forward strand.
TTTGAAAGTGGAATATTTTGGAACGATAAAAATTTAAAAATTAAATTACCAATAAATAATCCAATAGTTTCAAAAAAGGATAAAAAATTACCATCTTTTAAAAATTTTTTAAAAAGTTTCAAACACCTTTAAATTAAATCATTTCTTATATCGTAAAAAGAAATGTTCATTGTTTTAAATTTAGCATTTTTTGTAAACCAATAAGAGGTGAAACGCTCAGCTAAAAAAGCATAAATTCTTATTAAATCATATCCTTTTAAATTTTTTTGAGAGAAAAATGTTTCACATTTTTCTAACCACATGAAAAGTGTTTGGTAATAATCATTGATCATTTTTTTAGATTTACATATAAACATGTTAAAAGGGTGAAAATATACCTTTGTATTAATATAATTATAAAAATCTTCTCTATTTTCATTGTCTAAGAATTCAATAGCTTTTTTTAAATTATTCTTTCCGTGCATTAAATCAAAATGAAATTTAATAGTTCTTTCATCTGAATTAAATAAGAGGCTTGGTTTTTCTAAAATTATTCTTAGTCCTTTTTTTAAAAACTTCATTATTTTTCTTTGATTTACGTAAAAAGGTTCGCCTAAAATTACGTCATAAGATTCAAATTCTTTTGGTACTTCTTTTAAAATAACAGATGAAAGATTATCTATATTAATTTCTGACTTTTTATGCGTTTTTTGAGTCCAAAATTTTCTATAGTGACAAAATCCAATCCATCTACTATCGCATTTACTTAAGTAATTTTTCCAAAACCAGTAATGAAACGTGAGTTCTGCATAATTTTTATTTTTGCTGGAAATGTTAATATTTGTGTTATCTCTTAACCATCCTTTTTGAAAATCTTTTTCTCCCAAGGCAGAAGGTACATATCCAGCTTTTTTAATAAATTCATAATGTTTTGGTTCCATAGATGTGCAAAACATTTCAAGATTTTTCATTTTATTTAATTTATATTCTTTTTTAGTTCGTTTATAGAAACATTTATATGACCAAACTGATTTGAACTTTCTTCTCCAATTAAGTCAAATTTTAATGCTTTATAAGAAAGGTTGTTCGATTTTGCTAGATTTTCTATTTCTTGGCCCACGTGAGATTTTATTTTTAATTCAATAATCTCAGTATTTGGTCTTGAAAAAACTATATTGGCAAATCCTGCGCCGTGTAAACCTATTATTGTCTCTGCACTATTGAATATTGAAACTTGATCATTAAAACTGTACTCGCTTAACCTAATAATTTCAAAACCCACGCTTGATAAGTAACTTTTAACCTCTTCTTCGTTTTCAATAGTTCTCATATGTTTAACATTTGAGGTTGAATCTGACCTATCAATATAGATTTTTTTAAAAAAATTTTTATGTTGTTCAGTTAAAAAAGTTTTTTTTAACCAATTAGAAATCCACTTAGGTATATTTTGTATATCTTTGCTTGCATCACTAGATCTTAGAACTGGATGAGATGTAACAAAAAGTTTATCACATGTTATGTGTCTATAACTTTCACTTGATATCTGCTTGCTATCATTAATTTTTAATACATCTAAAGATTCCTTTTGAAATTTTCTACTATTGCTTGGAAGTAAAAAAAAATCAATTTTATTAGTATTAATTACGTCGTCACATAATGCTATTCTAGGCAAAACATCAAACAACCAATGCCAGTAATTATTATTCCCTCCGCCTCCCGTTAACAAGGACAAAACATTACCATTAATTTTTTTTTGTATTCGCGGAGTTCCTTTAGAAAAAACTATATTTTTTTTAATATCAACATTATAAACTCTTGAATTAATAACTCTAAATTGAAAAGATGCTTCTTCTATAATTTCATTATTAAAAATTACAGCAGTATCATTAATTCTGTCTGTATATAGTCTGCCATTGTTTATACGGTATACTCGGTATTTTAAATCTTCATTTTTTTTTATATTATTAATTTTAATTTCAGAATTGTTTTTTAAGTCAGAGACCTTTTCAATTTTTTTATAAAAAATTTTGAATAAACTATATGAAACAGTTTTAAATATATTTTGAAAAAATTTTTTGTTAATTTCCATTTTATGGTAGCGGGGAGTGGATTCGAACCACCGACCCCAGGCTTATGAGTCCTGTGCTCTAACCAACTGAGCTACCCCGCCTAATATAATTNTATACCTTATAACATGATTAAATATATTTAATTTATAAAATAAACAATTTACTAGTTGACTTTAAAATACAAAATTGTTTTTATCAACCCAAAATGAACAATAATTATCTCAAATAATATGGATCGTTCAAAAAATATAGAAAATAAATTAATTCAAAAAAATTTGACAGAAAATTTTCTCAAGCTAATGCCAACTTTTTATGAAATGGAAAGTTCCTTTCTTACTGGGGTATACAAACGTTACGGAGATCTTGAGGGTGGAAATATTGTAATTTATTTTGCAAGAGATTGTCATCTAGAGATTTTAAGAAAAAGAGAGAAAGATCTAAATTTTAACCTTTCGTTAGAAAACTTTTGGGATAATCATAAAAATGTTTTTCAAAGTAGAAAAAAGATAATATTGGTATCTCAAAAAACTGGATTGCCAAAAGAAACAACAAGAAGAAAAATTTTATCCCTAATTAAAAAAAAACATTTAAAAAAAGGAGATAAAAATAAACTGTTTTGGGAACCCGAAACTGATCAAAAAGAAAGTTATATAAAAATTATAGATGAGGAAATAGTTTCTTTGTCAAAATTTATTTTTGAACAAACCAAGTTGCTTTCTTTAAGTTTACCAATTTCTAAAATTGAGAAGGAGATAAAAAATAACTACTCATTTTATTGGTATCATTTTTTGAATGTTCAACTTGAGTATATAAAATTTTGGCAAGATAAACTTAAAGATCTTGAAATGCTTTTAATTGGTGTGCAAGTTTTAATATTAACTTTAAATTCTTTGAAAAGAAAATTCAGTAATTTTACAGCAATGATGGACAACCAAAAAAATTTGGTGAATTTTTCCGATTTAAATGGAGATATAAGTGCCACTTCTATATCTGATATAACTGGAATACCCAGAGCTACCTGTATAAGAAAATTAGAAAAGTTTGTTAAAATGAAAGTTTTAGAAAAAAATAATAAATCAAAAAGATACTCTTTAGTTTTAGATCAAACAACTTTTAACCCAATGTTACAACCAGAATGGATGAAACATAAAATTTCAATATTAAGTAATTTTTCTTTTATTGTGATTAAGGGTCTAGTCAAATAAATTTTATAAAGTCAAAATTATTCCAAAAACTGCAAATGCAGAAATTGCTGCAGCTGACAAATAAACACTTGTTCTTCTATTTCTTTTTTCTTCGTCTCTGACTTTTTGCATTAGATCATTAAGGTCAACTTTTTGACTAGTTTCGAAAGTTTTTTCATTCACTTCCTCTTTATTTCCATATCTCATTAAGAGATTACAACACTAAATCTAAAATAAATAAAGCATCATTCAAAAAAATATGTTCAGATTGGGCCTGTTAAACTCTTAATTGTATTTTGAGTTTAGATTGACTTTGAGTATGCTGTAATTCCTTGTCTTAGTTTTTCTATCATTTCATCAATATGTTTTTTCTCTGAAATAAAAGGGGGTGCAATAATTAAGCAATCTCCTGTTGCTTTAAAATTTACCCCGGTTTCATAACATTTTTTGTAAGTTAAAAAACCAGCTTTTCCTGGTCTGTCCGATTTTCTTATATCTATGCCACCCATCAATCCATATCCTCTTATATTCTCTATACAATCAATATCTTTTAATGAAAATAATCCATCTAGAAAATATGAAGAAAGATTTTTTGCCCTATTAAAAATATCTTCTTTTTCAAAAATATCTTGTACAGCTAATGCTGCGGCAACCGCGACAGGAATTCCAGAGTATGTGTATCCATGAAAAAGTTCTATCACGCCGTCCTGGGATGCGTTAATTATCGTGTCATAAATTTCCTCTTTTACCGCAACCACACCCATTGGGACAATTCCGTTCGTAGTTGCTTTTGCCATAGTCATTAAATCTGGAGTTACATCATATTCTTTAGCTGCAAATGACGACCCTGTTCGTCCCCAGCCAGTAATTACTTCATCAAAAATTAGTAATATGTCGTATTTGTTACAAATTTCTCTTAACCTGTTTAAATATCCTTTAGGCGGCACCAAAGTTCCTGTTGATCCAGAAATTGGTTCAACAATACATGCAGCTATATTTTCAGAACCAAAATTTAAAGCAATTCTCTCTAGATCATCTGCAAGCTCTTTACCAGTTTCTGGTTGTCCTTTAATAAATTTATGCTCAGGTAAATGGGTATGTCTCATATGGACAACACCAGGCATTAATATACTTGCAAAAGTTTTAACATTATTAATCATTCCACCCACAGAAGTAGCTCCAATGTTCATTCCATGGTATGCTCTTTCTCTACCAACAAATCTAAATCTTTGGCCATGTCCTCTTGCTTTGTGGTATGCAATACATATCTTAAGTGCGGTTTCAACTGCGGTGGAACCACAAATTGTATAAAATATTTGATTTAAATTTCCTGGAGTGTGTTTCGCAATTTTCGTGGCTAGTTCGAAAGAGCCACCAAAACCTTGCTGAAACGGTTGAACATAATCTAGAGTTTCAAGTTGTTTAGTAATAGCTTCTATAATTTCTTTTCTTCCNTGTCCTAAAGGATTACAAAATAATCCTGAGCTNGCATCAATTTGAGTTCTNCCCTTGTGATCTTTTAAATAAACNCCNTTTGCCTCAGTTATAAGTCTTGGATCTTTTTTAAAATCTTTGTTTGANGTGAAAGGCATCCAGTGTTCGTGTAANGAGTTNGGCATGCCTGTTATATTTCCNCTTTTCATANNTTTATTATTACAAATTTTTTTTCTAATAACCAGACTTAATTATTGATTGAATATCAGANTCAACCATATCTTTAACNAGATTTTTGAATGTTATTTTTGGTTTCCATTTTAAAATTTTTCTTGCTTTAGAATAATTTCCCAATAAAGTATTAACCTCTGCAGGTCTAAAAAGGTTTTTATCCACAACAACATGTTTTTTATAATCTAATCCTGCAACAGAAAAGGCCTGTCTCGCAAATTCCCTCACTGAATGCTGCTTCCCTGTTGAAACCACGTAGTCATCTGGTTTATTTTTTTGTAACATTTTCCACATCGCCTCAACGTAGTCTTTTGCGTGTCCCCAGTCTCTTTTTGCATCTAAATTTCCAAGCATCAATTTTTTTTCCATTCCAAGCTTTATTTTTGCTACCCCGTGTGAAATCTTTCTTGTTACAAATTCAAAACCTCTTCTTGGAGACTCGTGATTAAACAATATGCCTGTACAACAAAAAAGGTTGTATGCCTCTCTGTAATTTCTTGTTAAATCATGGCCAGTAACTTTTGATATTCCATATGCTGATCTTGGATAGAAAGGTGTTTTTTCATTTTGTGGAACTTCTTGAACTTTTCCAAACATTTCAGATGATCCAGCAAAGTAAAATTTTGTTTTTGGTGAAAAATCTTTTACTGCAGAAAGCAAATAATGTGTACCATTAATATTTATATTAAGTGTGGAAAACTCATCTCTAAAGGAGTAGTCAACATAACTTTGGGCTGCTAAATGATATATTTCAGTTGGTCTAATCTTCTGGATAATTTTAACTATACTTGCATAACTTTCAAGAGATGCAGCATGAATATGAATTTTTTTTAATATATGTTTTATTCTCCATAATCTATGACTTCTATCCTCTAAAGCCACCCTTCTAACAATTCCATGAACTTGATATTTTTTTTTAATTAAAAATTCAGCAAGATATGAGCCGTCTTGTCCAGTAATTCCAGTAATTAAAGCAACTTTTCTCATTGAATTTTTTTGTTTTTTTATTATTCAGGACTATAGTACGAAGTTTATACTATTCAAATTAAATGTTTAAAATGCACCTAAAAAATATTGTTTTTTTAACCACCATACTTATAACTACCAATGTTTTTGCGTTGGAATTCCAAGGAAAATTTATTCAAGGTCATTTTATATTGGGTAAGACACATCCTGATTCTAAAATTTGGGTTGATAAAAAAAAAGTAAAAATTACTGATGATGGATATTTCGTATTTGGTATAGGTAGAGATAGAAATTACGACATTACTATCACTAAAGAGTTGAAGGGCAATAAAGAACAAATAGTTAAAAAAATTTTAAAAAGAGAATATAAAATTCAACGAATTGATGGTTTAGAAGAAAAAAAAGTAACCCCACCAAAAGAAGTTTATGAAAGAATAAAAAGAGAGAATAAAATAATAGGAGATGCAAGATCTGTTGAGAGTAATCTAACTTTTTTTAAAAAAAAATTTATTAATCCATTAGACAAAGCGATTGTAACCGGGGTTTATGGAAGTCAAAGAATTCTTAATGGTAAGCCTAAATGGCCACATTATGGAATAGACTTTGCGGCTAAAGAAGGAACAAAAATTAAAGCAATGTTAGATGGTACAGCGACCATGGTTGAACCTGATTTATTTTATACTGGAGGGACTTTAATTTTTGATCATGGCCATGGAATTTCTACATTGTATATGCATATGAAAGATATTTATGTAAAAAAAGGGCAGGATATTAAACAGGGTGAGATAATTGGAACCGTAGGGTCTACTGGCAGGTCAACTGGGCCACATTTAGATGTAAGATTAAATTGGTTTGGAACAAGACTGGATCCTGCAACTGTTTTAAATTTAAATTAATCCTTTTCAAACTTATTTTTATAATCTTGTAAAAGTTTTTTATTTTGATCATTTTTAAATAAAACAAAATTTTCACATACTAAAATATCAAGATTTGTTCCCATAAAACATTTAAAAGAATCCTCTATAGAGCAAACAATTGGCTCACCTCTCACGTTAAATGATGTGTTTACTAAAATAGGACAGCCTGTAACTTCTTTAAATCTTTTTAAAAGTTTATGATATTTGGGATTAGTCTCTTTATGTACAGTTTGTATTCTTGCTGTATAATCAACGTGAGTTACAGCTGGAATTGAGGATCTTTTTATATTTAATTTTTCTATTCCAAAAAGTTTTTTGTCTGTTTCGTTCATGGGGATTTGAATATTTTTATTTATATCTGCAACTAAAAGCATGTAAGGACTATCTGTTTTAATATCAAACCAGTCAGTGACGTCCTCTCTTAAAACTGATGGAGCGAAAGGTCTAAAGCTTTCTCTAAATTTTACTTTTAAATTTAGTTCCTTTTGCATTTTTTCAGATCTTGGATCAGCAATAATAGATCTTGCTCCCAAAGCTCTAGGTCCAAATTCCATTCTTCCTTGNAACCAGCCAATAGTTTTTTCACTCTTTAGTTCTTCAACAATNNAATTAATTAAATTTTCTTCATCATATTTTTTAAACTTCGCACCTAGAGATGTAAGTGTTTTTTCTATGTGATCATCTTTGAAAGATGGACCAAGATAGGAACCTTTCATATCATCAAGACCTGTAGGTATTGACCTCTTTTTTCCTAATTCATGATGCCAAAATGCAAGAGCTGCGCCTATAGACCCACCGGCATCCCCGGCCGCAGGTTGAATCCAAATGTTATCAAAAATATTATTTTTTAAAATCTTACCATTTGCAACGCAGTTCAAAGCGACTCCTCCTGCCATACATAGGTTTTTTATTTTTGTTTCTTTAGCTATGGAGTTGGTTAATTTTGAAACAATTTCCTCTGTAACAGCTTGTATGGACGCTGCAATATCCATGTGAAANTGTGTTAATAATTCTTTTTCNGGCTCCCTTACTTTTTGTGCAAATAAATTTGAAAAATTTTTATTTGTCATAGTCAAACCAGTTGCATAATTAAAATATTTCATATTGAGTCTAAATGAACCATCGTCTTTTAAGTCGATTAACTTTTTTATAATAAGATCTTTGTATTTTGGTTTGCCATACGGCGCTAAACCCATAACTTTATACTCACCACTATTAACTTTAAAACCTAGGAAATATGTAAATGCAGAATAGAGAAGACCGATAGAATGAGGAAAATAGATTTCTTTTAACATTTCAATTTTATTATCTTTTCCAATTGCCACTGTTGTTGTGGCCCACTCTCCTACTCCATCTAAGGTTATTATAACCGCATCTTTAAAAGGAGANGGATAGAAAGCACTAGCAGCATGACTATAGTGATGTTCTGAAAAATTAATTTTTTCAATATCATTAAAATTTTGATCGTGACTTTTCAATTTATCAAATAAAAATTTTTTTTGAAAAAGTTTCTCTCTTAACCAGATTGGCATTGACATCGAAAAAGACTTAAAACCTTTTGGTGCAAATGCCAGATATGTTTCAAGCAACCTTTCAAACTTTAGGAAAGGTTTTTCAAAGAAAACTATATGGTCGATCTGGCTAAGTTTCAAATTTGAGTTTTTCAAAACAAATTCGACTGCATTATATGGGTAGTTTGGATCGTGTTTAATTCTTGAGAATCTTTCTTCTTGTGCTGCAGAAATTATTTCTCCGTTAATAACTAACGCTGCTGCGCTATCGTGATAAAATGCTGAAATGCCTAAAATTTTTGTCACTTAAAAAATGGTATAAATAAATGGAGCCACTGCTGATCCTTGGCTGAGAACAATAATAACACCAAAGAAAGCTAGAACAATGATTATTGGTAATAACCAATATTTTTTTCTTTCTCTTAAAAACTCCCAAAATTCTTTAAAAAAACTAATCATTAAAATTGCTTTTTCATAGAACCAACTTTTTTTTCTCTTTTAATCCAATAAGTATTTGCTTCNACAAATTTTATATTTAATAAGTCTTTTCCAATTAAACGCATAAATAATCCTATTGGTGTAACAATTGNAAAGTATATNATGGCCATTACTATNGGAGCAATAATTCTTCCGAGTAACTCACCAAATTTTACCCAAACTATATTTAATGGATTTAAAAATTTTGAGTTAAGTAGGCCAAGAACTAAAAAAACAACTGAGATTGGTATAAACCATAATCTCAGTGGGTTTCCACTTATTATTGGCCAAAAGGCAATTATCGCAAATACGATACTAAAAAGTATACCGAAGCTTCTATTNGAGCTAATCTTGTCCATTAGAAGCTTGATATATTATTGTTTATAGATTTTCAAATTTTTTAAGCAGCTAACTTAAGGCTGTGTTTATCAACCATACCGCTTAAAAAATTCCATAGATATTTTGCGGTTGATAAAGCNGCTTTTTCAGCTTTTTTCTGCTCCTTCTTAGAGAGACCGTCTAACAATTTTTCACACGCCTTTCTATGATGAACATCTGCAGCTTTATGAGCTACAAAAAACTCAAGACCTTTTTTAGAACTAACACCGTAATGTGTTTTAAGTCCTCTAATTTTTGTATCAGCAATTTCAGGTATTTGCCTTTCATATGTGTACAAAGATGCAAGACCTTCTGCGTATGATTTTCTACCTTGTTTAAAGAAATTATCTATCATTCTTTTAGTAAAAGATTCCTGTTTCGCTTTTTCTATTTTATTTTTATCTGCACCAACACTGAGTGCAAAGTTTTTCCATAGTTTCGGATGATCCCCTTTTGGATTTTCCTCATCTTGCAAATTTTCTAATAAAATTTTTCTTTTTTCGATATCTTCGCAAATAGAATGTGTAGCGCTAATGTATCGTGGAAAAGCTTTTACGTGTTGATAATATTGTTCCGCGTAGTCCTTTATAATTTCTCTCGTCAATTTTCCATCATTCCATGATTTATAAAATGGATGATTTAGTAAGTGATACTTGTCTAGCTTTTTATTTAGTTGTTTTGAAAACATAATTTTCCTCCTGAGTCTCTACTTTAATTTAAATTTAAAATTTAACAATTAAAAAAAACAATCCACAACTTTAGATTGTTGCTTCTTTTCTTATTGGTTTCTCATCGATTGGGAGGTGAAGCAAGGTTGCGACAAAAGATAAAATAATCGCTAAATACCAAGCATAGTCAAAATTACCAAACATATCATAAAAAACCCCTCCCAAGTAAGCACCTAAAAAAGATCCTATTTGATGATTTAAGAAAACTATACCAAATAACATTGATAAATTTTTTGCCCCAAATACTTGAGCAACAATTCCATTTGTTGCTGGCACTGTCGCTAACCATAAAAGACCAAAAGTTATTCCAAAAGCTATAGCTGAAATATTTGATGGAGGTAAAAATATGAATAGCATTATTGATATTGCCCTGAAAAAATACAGTCCAGCTAAAAGCATTTTTTTACTATACTTGTCGCTCAAATAACCCATGATCAAAACACCGATTATGTTAAATAGGCCTATTAATGATAAAATTGCAAATCCTGTCCAATCATCGAGTCCTCTATCCTGAACATATCTTGGGACATGAGTTGCGACCAACGTAATTTGAAATCCACAAACAAAAAAACCTAAAACTAACAATCTAAACCCTTTATGTGCGAAAGATTCTTTTAAAACTTTTATCACATTATCACTTTTTTCTGGCTCTTTTTTTAAACTTTTATCTTCCTTTTGACTTTCAGGTTTTTTTAAAAATAACCCTGGAATACACATAATAAATAAAATTATTGAAAATACTGTAAAAGTACTCTGCCAACCTACTTCGACCATTAAGTATTTTGTAAGAACAGGAAAAATAAACATGCCTAGTCCACCAAAGGCAGTTACATAACCAGCTGCTTTACCTCTGCTTTCATTTGGAAAATGTTTTGTTACCACTGGAGCTAAAATTGTTCCTGCTGCTCCTCCTAAACCAATACCAACTAAAAGACCAAGATTTATTTGAAACCATGTCCCAGTATTAAAATTATTTCCTAAAGCTAAAACACCAACACCGTAAATAATTAAAGTAAATATAACCATTTTACTTCCACCGTGCTTATCAGCAAATCTTCCAAAAATAGGTGTAACAATTCCCCATATTAAAGCATGTAAAGCTATAGCAAGACCAAACTCTGTATTAGAAATTCCACAATCGATTTCAAAGTCACCGGAAAATAGACCAAAAGTTTGTCTTACACCCATTGTAACATTAACGACGAAGCAAGCAGCAACCAAAGTAATTAAAGCTGTCTTATTTGGAAAAAATTTTGATGTCATTTAATCTTTTTAATGGCTTTTCCTAAATCTTCAATCAAATCTTTTGGGTCCTCTAGTCCAATGTGAAATCTCACAATATGATTATTGGGTTTTAAGTATTTTCTATAAATTCTTTGAATTACATGACTTTGATATAAAGCTAAGCTCTCAAAACCACCCCAACTCTGACCTATTCCAAATAATTTTAATGAGTTGATAAAATTATAAATAGAATTTCTTTTCTTACTTTGTATTACAACAGAAAATAACCCCGAAGAACCAGAATAATATCTTTTCCAATTTTCATAATTAGAAGTACCTGCTTTGAAAGGATAAAGAATTTCTTTTATTTTATTCTGTTTACTCAAAAAACTTATAATTTTTTTTGTGTTTTCTTGATGTTTTTTTAATCTAACATCTAATGTTCGCAAACCTCTCAAAACTAAATAGGCATCGTCGGGNGAGGCTCTGTAACCTAAAAGTTTATTACAAAATCTAACTTTGTCATAAACCCTTTTGTTAACACATAGACTTCCAAGCATTACATCTGAGTGACCTGATAGGTATTTAGTTCCAGAAGAAATTGACATATCAAAACCTATTTTTAACGGTTTGATAAACAAAGGTGTTCCCCATGTATTGTCGATTGCGGTAATAATTTTTCTTTTTTTGGCGAGTTTAACTATTTTGCCTAGATCTTGAAACTCAAAAGTATTGCTACCTGGATTTTCAACAAATATCATTTTCGTTTTTTTATTAATTCTTTTCTCAAGTGTTTTTAAATCTTCTGGGTTATAAAAATGAGTTTTAATATTGAATTCTTTTAATAATTTCGAGGTTATTATTCTTGTTGGAGCATATACGGCATCAGTAACAATTATTTCGTCACCAGGTCTACAAAAACTCATAATAGCCAAAGAAACTGCCCCGAACCCAGTCGAGGTTAAAAAGGTTCTGTAACCCGACTCTAATTCAGTAATAAAATTTTGGAGTGCAATTGTAGTTTGACTACCTGCTCTTCCATATTCATAGAAATTAACTTCAGATCCTTTCTTAACGAGTTTCTCGTGATTTATGAGTTCCTGCATACTTTTAAAAAAAACTGTTGAATTTCTAACAATTGCAGGATTGGCTGATCGTGAAATTTTATCTTGGGCTAAATATTTGAGTTTTGTTATATCGGAGTATTTCATTTAAATATTTTCACAGCCTGTTAACCATAAATCATAAACTGGGTGATCAAAAGGTCTTAGAGTTGGGCTTGATGAGAAAGTCCATCCATTAAAGACGAAAACTTTTTCATCGCTTTTGTCTGATAAGTCTTTCACTTGTAAGTATGCTACTACTCCTGAATCGTTATTCTCAAGACTCCTTTTACAATTTTTTGGTAATATTTCTAAATAACCAAATCTTTTTTTTTTTCCAAGCACAATATTAATATCCATTGTTTTTGCTGTGATTTTATCTAGTGCTCTAAGATTAACTATTGTTTCACTTGTTTGAATTTTTTTTCTATTTTTTGATTTGATATTATTTACCCCCCCAATTTCTGTGTCATCAATATTATCAGGCTCTTCTTCAAACGTGGGTTGAATAGTTTGTAAATCTACCTTTACTTCTGCAAAAAGTGGTGAAAAATACAAACTGGTTAAAATTAACAATATTTTACTATTTAGGTTTCCACGTCTCATATTTTTTAAAATCCTTAGTACTTTTTATAATTTTATTTGGTTTATAAGCTTTTTTACTTCCAGTTTGATTATCCTTGTGAGGTTTTTGCCAGAAATATTTTTTTTCTATTTTATTTGATGGGATTTTGTCGGTTGTATGATGCATCCACGAAAACCAATCAGATGTAATTTTTGAAGCATTTATTTCTCCATTATAGATAACCCAACGATTATTTTTTTTATTTTGATAATATTTATTTCCAAAGTCATCTTCTCCAACAAATTTTCCAAAAAAAATCGTATATAAAAATGTCCCTAGAGTTTGTGAGTTCCACCAAGTAAAAATTTGTTTAATCATTTTTTATGTTAATTATTAAATCCACACAATTTTAAATTGTATCACAATATCATAGACACAATATAAATATCGTATATATCTTAAAAGTCAGTACTTTCAACAAACATTAAGGAAAAATTATGTCAAAATTTTTAGTAGAAACCCATTATACATGTACATTTAAAATTGTTCACGAGTTGGATGAATTAAACGAGAAAGAGCTTTCAAATATTGATAATCGAAAAGATGGTAAGGTTGAAGTTATTGATGTTAGTGTAAATAACAGAAAAACTAGAAAGGCCGGTACTGAAGAAAAAATGGAAAAGTTTAAGATGAAAGATAATTTAAATATTAGTCATAAGTCCAAAATTAAAAATAATGAAACAATCAAAACAGCAATAGTTGATGAAAACTTAAAAGTTAAAACTGGATCCAGAATAAAACATTCAGACAAAAGATTTCAAATGCCTGATAGAAGAAAAGGATATATTCAAAAAGCAACTGTTGGGGATCATAAAGTCTATTTACATACAGGAGAGTACGATGATGGAAAAATTGGAGAAATATTTATCGATACCAATAAAGAAGGAGAGTTAGTAAAAGCATTAATGAATAATTTCGCTATAGCTATTTCGCTAGGTTTACAATACGGAGTCCCACTTGAAGAATACGTTGATGCATTTTTAGATACAAAATTTGAACCCTCGGGAAATGTTCGAGGAAATGATCGAATACTAAGCGCAACATCCATACTTGATTACATTTTTAGAGAGCTTGCAATTTCTTATCTTGGTAAAGAAGAGCTTGCACATACACCAAGTATAAGCAATGTTGCGACTGAAAAAGAATTTAATACAAATGATCAATTCCTCAAGATTGTTAAAAATATTACTAGCAAGGGATTTGTACGAAGCAACTATGAAGAAAAGTTAATTGATCTTAGTGATGTTAGAATAAACTTAAAAAGCAAAACATAATTATTTTTTAATATTTTTTAAATTTAATTCCTTGAGTTGTTTGTCTGAAATTTCAGAGGGTGCATCCATTAAAAGATCTTGGGCATTCTGGGTTAAAGGAAACAAAGTAACTTCTCTTATATTTTTTTGATTTGCTAATAACATAACTATTCTGTCTATCCCTGGCGCCATCCCGCCGTGAGGAGGTGCACCATATGAAAGTGCTTTTATCATCCCTGAAAAGTTTTTTTCAACCATTTCTTTTGAGTATCCAACCTTCTTAAAAACTTTAAATAAATATTCTGTAATGTGATTTCTTATTGCTCCTGAAGACAATTCATATCCGTTACAAACTAAGTCGTACTGGTAAGCTAAAACACTCAATGGATCTATTTGATCAAAATCTTCAATCTCGGTTTGGGGCATAGAAAAGGGATTATGACTAAAATCAATTTTTTTTTCTTTCTCATCGTAATGAAACATTGGGAAGTCAACTATCCAACAAAAATTGAATANTGAATTATCTATTAAACTCAATTCTTCAGCAATTTTTTGTCTTGCAGCACCAGCAAATTTGTTGGCTTCTTGTTCTTTGTTACATACAAAAAAAACAGAACCTTTTTCATCAAGTTTGCATATTTTTAAAAGTTCCAAAATACCTTTTTCAGAAAAAAACTTTGCTATAGGTCCTTTTCCATTTATTTTGCCATTGTTTTTTTCAAAAGTTATATATGCCAACCCACTTGCACCTTCTGAAATTGCCCAATTATTTAAATTATCGAAGAAACTTCTTGGCTGCGAGACTGTATTTTTTAATGGAATACCTTTTACGATGGCACCTTTGTTGATCAATTCTTTAAAAATTTTAAGTTTTACATCATCAGATTTAAAAATATTTGTAACATTACAAAGTTCAATAGGATTTCTTAAATCTGGTTTGTCAGTACCATATTTGTCTAAAGATGTTTTGTAAGAAATTCTTGGAAAAGGAAATTTATTTATCTTTTTACCTTTTCCAAATTTTGAAAATAATTCATTAAAGATTGGTTCAACAATTTTAAAAATGTCCTCCTGCTCAACAAACGACATTTCCATATCCAATTGATAGTGTTCACCCGGGCTTCTATCGGCACGTCCATCTTCGTCTCTAAAGCATGGTGCAATCTGAAAATATCTATCAAACCCAGAAATCATCACCATCTGTTTAAATTGCTGTGGTGCTTGTGGTAGTGCATAAAACTTGCCTGGATGTAATCTGCTTGGTACTAAAAAATCCCTTGCCCCTTCAGGACTAGACGCAGTTAGAATTGGTGTCTGAAATTCAAGAAAATTATTTTCTATCATTTTAGATCTTATAAATGAAATGACCTCGGATCTTAATTTTATATTTTCATGCATCTCGTTTCTTCTTAAATCTATAAACCTATATTTTAATCTTATTTCTTCTGGATAATCCTGTTCACCAAAAACAGGCATTGGTAACTCTTTGGCTGATGATAATATTTTAAAGTTAGAAATCTTAACCTCAATTTGCCCTGTTTTTAAATCTTTATTCTGAGTTTCTTTTGATCTTTTGAGAACTGATCCATCGATTAAAATTACGGACTCAGGTCTTAACTTTTCTAAAGTTTTAAAATTTTTATCCTGGTTTTCAATTACACATTGAGTAATACCAAAATGATCTCTTAGGTCTAAAAAAAGTAAATTTCCATGATCTCTTTTTCTGTGAAGCCATCCTGACAGTTTTACTTTTTGACCGACATTTTTTTCGTTTAATTGCGAGCAATTGTGGGTTCTAAATTTATTCATAGAAATATTATTTTAATTCTTTTAAAACATCCTTAATTAATTTTAAATTTATCGGCTTTGCTTTTTCTAAAGATAAATTATCAATTAAATTTGAAAATAAATTTATTTTTTCATAGGATCTATCAATATTATTTAATATATAATCTATATTTTTTTTACTAATTGTAATTTGTTTATCTGAAAAATTTTTTGTCAAGATCACCTTTATTAAATCATCAGTTGGTAAATCAATACCAACTTCGATGAAGCTTGTAAATCTTGAATTCAAATCTTTCAAATTTATTTTAAACTTTTTTAGTGAAATAGGCGAACTTATAATTAAGTATTTATTATCCTGAACAGCTAAATTAATAATTGAATAAAGTAAATTTTCCTCTATATCGTTATCAAAATCGTCAATTATCAAACACTCTTTAGTTTTAAATTTGTTAATAATATTTTCATCAACTTTTTTAGGTGAAATTATTATACTTCTTATTTTGCTAGATATAATGTTTGCTAGGTGTGTTTTACCACACCCCTTTGGACCAAATATATTTATAAATCTACTAGGCCACTGAGGCCAACTCTCTATAAGTTTGAATGCATTAAAATTATTTTTTGATATATAAAAGTCCTGACTTAAATAAGTTCTTTTAAATGGAAAATTAAATATTAGTTGCTGTGACATTTAACTGCTCAGTTTAAGGTTCCATTGGTCATCCAAAAATTCGACGTCAAAACCATTCTCCATAAGATTATTTTGAAGACTTTTAATTTTTCCAAAAAATTTAATCTTAATTCTTGCTGATTTTTTATCAAAATTTAAAATAGAAAAAGAATCTATCGCATTAACTTTTTTAATAATATCAATTATTTTTTTAAAAGATTCTTCATTTTTTATTTTTATATTTAAAGTGAGGTAAGAGGGTGTTGCTATATCAATTAAATTTTCTTCTTTCCAAAGTTCTATCGTATATGACTTAAGATTTGATATGATATCTCCTCTTATAGTTTCATTATCAAGATTATCTATTTTAAAATCTATTTTTTTGTTTCTTTTAGAGCCTGAAAGGTCAGATTTTAAAAAAACATCTAATTTTTTTTTATTAAATCTCAAAATAATAATTGTACTATTTTTTATTTCATAAATATCTACAAGTCTACTTAGATCAGTTTCCTCTAAATTTGATAAGTTTTCTTTTATAAAATTAATATCATCAAGATTTTGAAGTGGAAGAATAAAATTGACATTGTCATAAATATTTTTTGCATTCCACTCCTCATAAAATTTATTTTTAGAAATTACTTGCAATTCGGATCCCATGATGAAAATTGGATAAATTAACATATCAAATTTTTTCATTTCAGAATATGATATATTTTTATTTATTAGAAATTTTTCAATCATCCTTCTATTAAAGTACAAATTTATTTTCAAATTATAATTGTTCTGGAAATTTTTTTCCTCAATGATTCTATAACTAGATATAAAACTTTTTATGTTGCTCAGATCAGTACTAAGTATTTCTTTTTGATCTTCTCTTTTTATAATTGAGGTAATAAGTTTGCGAAAACCCTTTTTAAAAGCCAAATTTAAATATTTATCTCGATTATTTAATGTTTTAATTGGCCCGTCAACTTCAATATTATCAACAGTAAAAAGACCAGTTGATGCAAAAACATTTTGAGTTTTGCTAAAAAATATTATTATTAAAAATAAAACAACAAGTTTTTTCATTAAGTATTTAATTAACATTTTATTCATGAAAAAAACAAAAAATAGTTACAAAAAAAGTGGCGTAAATATTGAAACNGCCTATAAATTAACTAAATATATTAAAAAAATATCTCAAACTGCCTTTAAAAAAAATTCAAATAAAAATAATATAGGAAATTTTGCATCTACTTTTGATTTGAGTTCTCAAAAAATTAAAGATCCTTTAATAGTTAGTAGTACAGATGGCGTTGGTACAAAAATTGAAATTGCAAATAAATTAAAAAAATTTGATACAATTGGTATAGATCTTGTTGCAATGTGTGTTAATGATTTAATTGTTCAGGGTGCTAAGCCATTATTTTTTTTAGATTATATTGCAACTGGTAAATTAAAACTAAATCAAATGAAAAAAATAATAAGAGGTATAGTAAAGGGTTGTAAGATATCAGATTGCATTCTTGTAGGCGGAGAAACTGCTGAAATGCCAGGTACTTATGCAAATAACAAATTCGATTTAGCAGGATTTTCTGTTGGTATAGTTTCAAAAAAAAAATTATTAAATAAAAATAAAGTTAAAAATAACGATATAATTCTTGCTGTGCCATCAAGTGGTTTACACTCAAATGGTTTTTCATTGGTAAGAAAAATTTTGAAAACAAATAGTTTAAACAGTTTTTTAAAGAAAGAGTTGCTTTTACCAACAAAGATTTATGTAAGAGAAGTTCTTAAACTAGTTAAAAATAATTTGATTCATTCATCAGCTAATATCACGGGGGGTGGTCTTATTGAAAATATACCTAGATCTATACCAAATGGTTTTGGTGCTAATATAGATTTATCTAAGATAAAAGTTTTAAAAATATTTAAATGGCTTAAAAATAAAAACGTTAGTGACGTTGAGATGTTAAAAACTTTTAATTGTGGAGTGGGTTTTTGTATAATAACTGATAAACAAAGCGCCAGAAAAATAAAAAAATTTTTTAGTAAGAGATTTCAACCCTATCAAATTGGCTATATAAATAAATCTTCAAATAAAATAAATTTTGTAAAAAAAATAAAATGGTAAAAAAAAAGGCCTGTGTTTTTATATCTGGTTCTGGTACAAATTTAAAATCAATCATTAAAAGTTCTAGAGATTATAACTTTCCAATAAATATTGAGCTTGTAATATCAAATAAGCAAAATGCTGAAGGCATAAATTATGCTAAAAAATATTCTATTCCATATAAAATAATAGTATGCGATAGAAAAAAATTTGAACAACGCGTTCTCCAATTAATATTTTTGAAAAAAATTGAAATTATTTGTTTGGCAGGTTTTATGAAGATTCTGTCAAAGAGTTTTATTAGAAAATTCAAAGGCAAAATTTTAAATATTCACCCTTCTCTTCTGCCAAAGTTTAAAGGTTTAGATACTTTTAATAGAGTTTTGAAAGCAAATGAAAAATTTACTGGTTGCACTGTTCATTTTGTAGATGAAAAACTAGATAATGGAAAAATAATAATTAAAAAAAGGATATATATTAATAAAGGTTTAAATAAGGAAACCCTAAAGAATATTGTTCAAATTGAAGAGTATAAAGCATATTCACAAGCTATAAGAAAAATATATAGCGCTATTTAAAAAAAAATTCTATTTCTTTCTTCGCATTATCTAAGGAATCTGATCCGTGAACTGAATTTTTATCAATTGAGATTCCAAATTCTTTTCTTATGGTTCCATCATCTGCTTTAGTTGGATCAGTAGCTCCCATTATTTTTCTATTTAAAGTAATAGCGTTTTGACCCTCTAAAATCATCACAACTATTGGTCCTGAAGACAAATAGCTACATAATCTGTCGTAAAAAGGTTTTGTTTGGTGNACTTTATAAAACTCTGCTGCTTCTTCTCTTGAAATTTGTATTTTTTTTTGATTTTTAATAGTTAATTTATTCTCTAGAAATTTTTCTTTTATTTTTTCTGCTAATTTTCTTTCTACAGCATCAGGTTTGATAATTGAAAGAGTTTGTTCTGTATTACTCATAGTTTTCTTCAACAAGTTGATTTAACAATCTTACACCAAATCCTGTTGCACCACCTGAGTTAAGAGCTCCACCATATTTTGAAAAAGCCATACCAGCAATATCCAAATGCGCCCAGGGTGTTTTGTTTAAAATAAATCTTTGTAAAAATTGGGCTGCTGTGGTTGATCCTGCCCCACCAACATAATTTATATTTTGTACATCAGCATTTTTAGAATTCATAAGTTTATCGTAATTTTTATGAAGAGGCATTCTCCACACTTTTTCTTCAACTTTTTCACCTGCATTAAAAATTTGTTTAGATAGGTTGTCGTCATTTGAAAAAAGACCAGCATATTCTGACCCCAAGCAAACTATGATGGCACCAGTTAATGTAGCTAAATCAACAATGAATTTAGGTTTAAATTTTTTTTCAGTAAATGTTAATGCGTCTGCTAAAACTAATCTTCCCTCGGCATCTGTATTTAAAATTTCTATGGTTTTGCCGCTATAAGATTTGACAATATCTCCAGGTCTTTGTGCGTTTCCACTAACCATATTTTCCACAAGCCCCACTACACCAACTGCATTAATTTTTGCTTTTCTCAATGCAAAGTTTTTCATTAAACCTACTACTGTAGCTGATCCTGCCATATCATAGGTCATATCTTCCATGAATCTTGCTGGTTTTAAAGAATATCCCCCTGTATCAAAAGTAACTCCTTTTCCAACAAATGCCAAAGGCTTAGAATTATTTTTTACACCGTTCCATTCCATTGTTACTAGATATGATCCTCTAGTACTTCCCATGCCTACTCCAAGCAAAGAGTACATACCAAGTTTTTTTAATTTTTTTTCATCATATATGTTTACTTTTAAACCATCTTTTCTAAGAGAGTTTAATCTTTTCGCATATTCATCTGGATGTAAAACATTTCCTGGCTCTGAAACTAAATCTCTTGCATAAAAAGTACCCTCTTCTAGAGCTTTAAATTTTAACTGATTTTGAACTGAAGGTTTATTTTTATTGCCTGATATATTTATTAAAATGACTCTTGTGTGTTTTTTTGTTTTATATTTTTTAAATTCATAAGATTTTAATTTTAAGCCATGAAGAAAATGTCCTAAAAAGCTATCGTATTTTCCAGGTATACTATCAGAAATTATAAAGTATTCGCTATTCTTTCCATGATTTACTAATTTGTAAAATTCTGCTCCCAAATTTTCAGCATCTGAATTTTTTAAATTCTTTTTGATTGATACCAATACTATCTTTTTTTTTGAATTTACCTCAAAAACTTGTAAATTCTTTTTTAAGTCACATGTTTTTAATAAATCATTTATGTAGGAAAATTCTGTATTAGAAATATATTTTTTTAAGCTATTAGTACTATATTTCTCATCAGAAAATAAGACTATGTTCGATGATAACTTGCTGATTGTTTTTTTTGAATAATTTAATTTAATAGACATAATTTTTTAAAATGATTCAATAAAGGGAAGCCTCGGGTATAAAAAACCTAAATTTTCGCATTTATCATCAAATTTTTTTATAAAGTTTATCATTTGGTCAACTCAAGATTGAAATTTATTTAAACTTGCTTTAATTATATACAAAAACATTAATAATGTTGAGTAATAAAATTTATAAACACTTCTTTATTGAACTAAGTAGATACTTTTTCTTAGTATTATTCACTTTTAGCTTAATAGTTTGGGCGGTACAAGCGGTCAACTTTTTAGATTTAATAGTTGAAGATGGACATGGTGTCACTGTTTATCTAAATTACTCATTATTAAACATTCCAAAAATTTTAACTAAATTTATACCATTATCTTTTTTAATTGCTCTATTTTTAACTATTCTTAAATTTGAGAACGAAAGTGAATTTTTAATACTTTGGACTTCAGGATTAAATAAAATCAAAATTGTAAATTTCTTTTTCAAGGTTTCAATTTTAGTAACAATTTTACAACTATTTTTTTCATCCTTAATTAATCCAGAATTTTTAAATAAATCAAGATCATTAATTAAATCTTCAAATTTAGATTATGTATCTACAATGATTAAGTCTCAACAATTCAATGATACAATTGATGGGCTCACGATATACGTTGAAGAAAAAAAACAAAATGGTGTACTTAAAAATATTTTTATAAGAGATGATGGAAGTGTTTTAAAAAGCTTAGATAATTCCACGGACTCAAACAATGTAACTATTTATGCAAAAGAAGGTAAAATTGAAGAAGGCTCACAAGGAAATTATTTAGCACTAAGAAATGGAACTATACAAAAAGAAAATGATAAGAATGAAATTATATCTATTAATTTTGTTAAAACTAATATGCAAATGGAAGGTTTAAAAACAAAATCAATTATTATGCCTAAAATTCAAGAGACCTCATCAAAAACTTTAATAGACTGTATACTTTCAAAAAATAAAAATATCGAAATTTTAAATTGCCCCAAGACAGATTCTAAAATTGATACTTTAGCAGAATTAAATAGGCGTTTTGGTATGCCTTTATATATTCCGGCAATAAGTTTGATTTTGTCATTTTTACTTATTTCCAGAAACGAGAGTAAAAGAAAAAATTTATTTAAATATTTTTATTTCGGATTGTCTTTTTTAATTTTAGTTACTGCTGAAATCTTAGTCAGATATTCTGGCAAGTCTCTTTTCTATTCTTATCTATATTATTTAATTCCATTAATTAGTATCCCTTTTTTTTACTATTTATTATTCAAACAGTTTTATTATGAAAATTTAAAAAAATAATTATGAATAATTCAATTATAAATACATATTTAATCAGTCAATTTTTAAAAACATTTATAAATGTTGTTCTAATTTTTTGTTGTCTCGGATTGATAATGAATTTATTTGAAGAAATTAATTTTTTTAAAAACTATGATGTTGGAATTCTAATGCCTATAAAGTTATCTTTGATGGTTATACCCAGTATCATAATAAATTTACTTCCATTTATCCTTTTTATTTCTTCAATGGTAGTATTTATACAACTTAAAGATAGCAGGGATATAATTGCATTAAAAACATTTGGATTCTCAAATGTAAACTTTTTAATAATATTTTCTGTTTCCTCTATATTTATCTCAATTGTAATTTTATTTGTTTTAAATCCCCTTACTTCTGCAACTGTGAAATACTACGAAGACATAAAGGGAAGATATGATTTGGACAAATCCCATCTTGCATCTATTAATTCCAATGGTATTTGGATAAGAGAAAAAGAGGGAAATAATGTAAATATCATAAAATCACAAAGTCTAGAGGGCAATAGATTAATAAATGTATCAATTTATAAATTTGATGAGAATTATGTTTTATATTCAAGGCTTGAGGCTTCAGAAGCAAGAATATCTGAAAATCCTTGGGTCTTACAAAACGGTAGAAAAATTAATTTTGACAAAGAAAAAAAGATTGAAGAATTTTTAACTTTTAAATTTGACTCAACCTTTAACGTTGAAAAGTTAAATTCAATTTATTCAAACTTAGATACAGTGTCTTTTTTTAATTTAATAGCAAATATGGAAAATCTTGTTAACAAGGGCTACAATCCAGTACTGCTTACTGAAAAAAAGCATTTTTATTTATCCTTGCCTTTTTTCCTGATTTTGATGGTATGTTTAGCATCTATGTTTACTTTGAATTCCAATAAAAGAGAGCAGAATACTTACTATATTCTATTGTCTATATTGCTATGTGTAATAATTTTTTATTTTAAAAATTTTTCAACTGCTTTAGGAACAACTGAGAAAATACCAATAATACTATCCGTATGGTCACCAGTAATTATTCTCTCTTTGTTTTGTAGTATAGGAGTAATGCAAATTAATGATAAGTAAATTAATAAAATACGTTATTACAGTTTTAATAATAATTAATATTCAAAAAAGTTACTCTGAAGAATTATTTATTAATGCTTCTACAGTAGAAATTGATAAGACTGGAAAAATAGTATACGCAAAAGGTAACGTTGAAATTTTTGATAAAGATAAAAATATAATTTATTCTGATAATGCCGAATATGATAAAGGCAAAGGTATTGTAAAAACAGCTGGTCCTACCAGAATTTTAACATCTGAAAAATATGAAGTTAACGGGGAAGATATTACCTATGATGACAATAAAAAATTAATTTATTCACAAAGCACTACTATTATTACTGATCCTAGCCAAAATAAAATTACTGTTGATATGTTCAATTATCTTACTTTAAAAAAAATGTTTTTTTCAAAAGGAGATATTGAAGTACTTGATAATAGAGAAAATAAATATCTTTTTAGTGAAATTTACATTGATGAAGTCAAAAATAAAATAGTTGGAAGTGACATAAAATCATATTTTAATGAAAATTCATTTAAAGAAGACAAAAGAAATGACCCAAGATTTTTTGCAAATAGTGCAACGATAACAAAAGAAAATACAATTTTTGAAAAAGGAGTTTTTACATCTTGTAAAATTAGAGAAAACGATAAATGCCCACCATGGGCAATAAGGGCTAAAACTATTGAGCACAATGCTGCAAAAAAAACTATTTATTATGAAAATGCTGTGATGAAAATATATGATTTTCCTGTTTTTTATTTTCCCAAATTTTTTCATCCTGATCCCACAGTAAAAAGACAATCAGGTTTTCTTGTACCAAGGTTCACGGACAGTTCAATGGTTGGATTTGGTACAACCATTCCTTATTTCTGGGCAATGTCTAAAGATAAAGATATGACGATAGCACCTAAATTTTATGCAAACGAAAACATCATTATTTTTAATGAATATAGACAGGCATTTATTAATTCAAATTTAATAGTAGATACAAGCTACACTGAGGGCTACAAAAAAACAGATGATATAAAACTACCGGGATCAAGATCCCACTTTTTTGCAAAATACAACGCAGATTTTTCAGATGAAGACTACTTCAGTGATCTTGAAGTAAATATACAAAGAGTATCAAATCCAACATATTTAGAGGTTCATGATATAAATACTGAATTAGTAGATAGTTCAAATAATATTTTAAATTCAAATATTAATTATGAATATCAAGATGATACCAATTACCTTGGAGTTTCAGCAAGTGTTTTTGAGGACTTAAAAAAAACGGATAGATCAAAGTACGAATATTTTTTACCAAGTGTATCATTTGAAAGAAATATATATAATGATAAAAAACTTGGCTTAATTAATCTTTTAAGTAGCGCTTATGTAAAAAACGTTGAAGTAGATCAAACTACAAAAATGTGGGTTAATGATTTTAATTGGAAATCAAGGCCTCTTTCAAATATTATGGGTATAAAAAGTGAATTTGAGGGATTATTAAAGATTGTAAATTATGAAGCAGATGCAGATACACATAAAACTGAGGGATTTAATTCAGAAGCATCAACTGCTTTAGCTTATAATACCAGTCTTCCATTAACAAAAAGAAATGAAAATAATAACTTAATTAATTTTTTTACTCCTAAAATATCATTTAGATACGCACCAGGACATATGAGAAATATAAAAGATGATGATACTAAGCTTGATTATTCGAACCTATTTTCATTAAATAAAAATTCACAAATTGATGTAATTGAAAAAGGAACAAGCATTGCTTTAGGCTTGGAATTCTCAGGAAATAAACTAGATGAAAATAATATTCCTGGTGAAGAAAATTATTCTTTTGCCGTTGGACAAGTTTACAATATGAGCAAAAATAATGATATTCCAATAAGAAGTTCTTTAAATGATCAAACATCAGATATTGTTGGTAAAGGATTTATTAAATTAAATGAAAATTTGAGACTTGAAAATGAATTTTCTTTAGATCAGAACTTTAATGATGTTAACTATAATGAGTTTGGTGGAAATTTGGTAAGCGGGAAATTAAATTTTAATCTAAAATATTTAGAAGAAAATAACCATATTGGAAGCACAAACTATATTAAATCTGATTTGAAAGTTGAACTTAATGAATTTAGCGAAATGAATTTTGATTTTAGAAGAAATCTTGAGACTGAGTCTACTGAATTTTACAGTTTAGCCTATAATTACTTAAATGACTGTTTAAGGGCTGGAGTTGTATTTAGAAGAAAATTCTATGAAGATAGGGATTTAGAACATTCAGACTCTTTAATGTTTAAAATTTCATTAATACCACTTGGTGATGCATTTGCTCCGGCTATTAAATAATAAAAAAATTTTATTTTTTTTCATATTATTTTTTTTTTTTAATTTGAGTAAAACTAATTCTAACATTAATAATTCAATAATTATCTCTGTAGGAAATCAACCAATTACGTACTTAGATTTAATTAAAGAGATGAGGCTAATTTCTTTTTTAAACAAAATAAAATTAGATAGCTCAAATAGGGAGACTTTTAAGTCTGTAGCTGTACAAGGATTAATAACGAGAAAAATTAAAGAAATTGAAATAAATAAATATAAAATTAATAAATTTAATAAAAAGGATTTGGAAAATTTGATAAACAAAACATCGGGTAATCTTGGAACAACAGAAGATGGATTAAAACAGCTTCTGTTACAAAATAATTTAAATATAAATAATTTAAAGGAAAGATTTGAAATTGATCTTAAATGGAATACTTTAATTTTTCAACTATATAAAAATAAAGTTGTACTGAATACAAATGAAATGGAAAATAAAATTAGATTTGAGATGGAAAACTTGAAGGAAAAAAGATTATTTTTATTATCAGAAATTGAAATCAACCTAACTCAAAACAATGACAAAAAAACTTTAAATAATATTTACAAAAATATAGAGACCGAAGGATTTGAAAATACCGCTAAAAAATTCAGTATTTCAAATTCCTCTCAATACGGGGGAAATATTGGTTGGATTGATGAAAATAATCTATCAAAAAAAATTTATGAAAACATAAAATTTCTAAAAACAGAAGAGCTTAGTGAACCTATTTATTTAGATGAAACAATTGTAATTATAAAAAAAGTAGGTGAAAAAGTATTTGAAAAAAATATTGAAAAGGTGAAAAATAAAATTGTTCGAGAAGAAAAAGAGAAAAAATTACAAATGTTCTCAAAAGCGCATTACTCAAAATTAGAAAAAACCATTCAAATTAGTTTTTTATGAAAAAAATAGTTGCAATTATAGCTGGTGATCCAGAAAGTATAAGTACAGAATTAATAGCCAAAGCCTGGAAAAAAAAAAATTTATATAAAAATATTAACGTTTTTATAATTGGTAACTTTAAACTTATAGTTAAACAATTAAATCTATTAAAAATTAAAATTAAGATCAAAAAAATTTCAGATTTAGAAGACAAGAATTATAAGAAAAGTTTATTAATTTATGATGTGCCTTTAAATTTCAAAAAGCCATATAAAATAAATATAAAAAATAAAAGCAAATATGTTATTGAATGTATTAAAATAGCTATTAAGTTTTCAAAACAAAAAAAAATTCAAGGTTTTATTAATTGTCCTATAAATAAAAAGGACATCTTTAACTCTAATTTCGGTCTCACAGAATTTTTGGCAAGAAATTCAAATGTATTAGGGAAAGAAGCAATGATTATCTATAATAAGAAATTATCTGTTTGCCCTATTACAACACATATTAAAATTAAAAATATTTCAAAAGGTTTGTCAAAAAAAAGAATTTATGAAAAAATAATTACAATCAATAAATTTTATTTAAATAATTTTGGTTTTAAACCAAATATTTGCGTCTTAGGATTAAATCCACATAATTATGAATTAAGAAGTGATTCTGAAGAAAAAAAAATTATTTTACCAACAATTATTAAACTTAGAAAAAAAGGTATTAAAGTAAATGGTCCAATCCCAGCTGACACAGCTTTTAATCAAAGAAAAAAATTTGATATTTTGGTGGGAATGTATCACGATCAAGTGTTATCACCCTTTAAAGCATTATTTAACTTTGATGCAATAAATATTACAGCGGGTCTTCCTTATTTACGTATCTCACCAGACCACGGGACAGGAGTTGATATAATTCGAAAAAATCTAGCGAATCCTTTTAGTTTAATTGAGTCTATAAAATTTTTTAAACATATTAATGTTTAAACTAAAAAAATCTCTTGGACAAAATTTACTTACTGATAAAAATATAATCAATAAAATATTATCTATAGAAAATTTAAAAAACCAAAATATTATGGAGATTGGTCCGGGTTCTGGCAACCTTACTAAATTCATAGTTCAAAAAGAAATAAATAATCTTCTTGCTGTAGAAAAAGATGTTAGATTTGCAGAAAAATTAAAAAAAGATTATATCGGTAATAAAAAAATTTATATTGAAAATAAAGATATACTTAAAAAGGATTTAAATAATATAAGTTTTGAAGATGTAATAGTGTTTGGTAATTTGCCATATAATATTTCAACTCAAATTTTAGTAAATTTTATAAATATAAATAAATGGCCACCTTTTTATAAAAAAATTATTTTTATGTTTCAAAAAGAGGTTGCTGACAGAATATTGGCAAAATCTAAAACTAAACAATACGGAAGATTAGCAATTTTAACTAGGTATCGTCTCGATATTATTCAGAGTTTTAGTGTTTCAAAAAATTGTTTTTTTCCAATTCCTGCTATTGACTCAAAAATAGTAGTTTTCAAACCAAAAAAAGACAATAAGTATAAAATTAAAAATATTAAAAATTTAGAATTTATTACAAATATATTTTTTAATAATAAAAGAAAAATGATAAATAAACCGTTTGAAAAATTATTTAAAAACTATATTTTTGTTGCAAAGAAACTCAATATTGATTTAAATCTTCGTCCATCTGACTTGTCGATAGATCAATATTATAAATTAGTAGAGTATTATGAAAAAAATTGATCTTAAAGTCAGTTTCTTAGATGTTCTTTTATTATTTTTAAAATTTTATTAAAGCAATTTTCAACACTATCATTTGTTATAACGTGATCATATTCATTGGCGTGTTTAATATCTTGAGAGTAGGCTAAAAGTCTTTTTTTTATTGATTCTTTCCCATCTTGATTTCTCGATATTAACCTTTTCTCTAGCTCTTCCTTGCTTGGTGGTAAAATGAAAATTTTGAGCAAATTCAACTCATCAAAAGCACTTAGTTGGTTTGCTCCCTTCCAGTCAATATCAAATAATACATTAAAATTTTTTTTTATAATTTCATCAACTGAGGTTTTTGAAGTTCCGTAGTAATTACCAAAAATTTCTGAGTGTTCATAGAAAGTTTCTTTTTTCAACAATATTTTAAATTCTTCTTTACTTACGAAATGATAATCGACACCGTCAACCTCGTTTGGTCTTGCTTTTCTTGTGGTATGAGAGACTGATATTCTAAATGTACTATCTGATTGTTGGATTTTTTTTGAAAGTGTTGTTTTGCCCGCACCAGATGGAGACGATAAAACGAGCATGAGAGGTTTACTTCTCAAATTATTCACCAAAAGAAAGTTTAATCTTACTTAGATTTATTCTCAATAAATTTAATAGCGTCTCCAACAGTTAAAATTTTCTCAGCTTCTGTGTCAGAAATTTCTGATCCAAATTCTTCCTCAAACGCCATTACTAACTCAACTGTGTCTAGACTGTCTGCTCCAAGATCATCAATAAAACTTGCTTCCTCTGTTACTTTGTCTTCTTCAACACCCAAATGATCTACTACTATTTTTTTGACTGTTGCAGCTATATCTTTTGACATTTAATTCCTTTTGTTTGATTTTTCTTTCTTTCGTTAATAAATTATTTTTTTTCTTTGTCAAGCCATATACATACCACCATTAACATGTATTGTTTCACCAGTTACATATGATGATGAATCAGACGATAAAAAGGCTGCACAATTTGATACGTCCTCTCCATTGCCTAATCTTGCCATTGGTATTCTTGATGTTAGATATTCTTTTACTTTATCGGGTAAATTTTCAGTCATCTCAGAAACTATGAAGCCTGGAGAGACGCAGTTTATAGTAATATTTTTTTTTGCATATTCAATTGCTAAACTTTTGGACATACCGATTATTCCAGCTTTAGAAGCTGAATAATTAGATTGACCTAAATTCCCACTGTGGGCAACAATAGAAGTTATATTTACAATCCTGCCAAACTTATTTTTAAGCATTTTTTTTATTGCGTATTTAGATAGTAAAAATGTAGAAGTTAAATTTATATCGATAACTTTTTTCCATTCCTCATCTTTCATTCTTAAAGATAAATTATCTACATTTACTCCTGCATTGTTTATAAGTATATCCAGCCCACCAAGCTCATTTGATACTGTCTCAATAAACTCCTCGATTTTTGAATGATTAGATATATCAAATTTTTGAATTTTAATACTTGGGTTTTGTTTTTGAAGTAAATTTAATTTTTCAACTTTTGTCCCTGTTCCTAAAACGTTTCCATTAAGTGAAATAAATTTTTTAACTAGAGAACCGCCTATTCCACCTGTGGCTCCTGTAATTAAAATTTTTTTGTTTTTAAAATCTATCATTTTAAATTTTTAATTTCATCAATCGTATTTAAACTTTTAGACAAAACTTTGTCATTAGTTCTCTTAACCAAGCCTGATAATACCTTTCCTGGTCCTATTTCAATAAATTCTTTTACTCCATTATTTACCATATATTCTATACTTTCTCTCCATCTAACCTTAGAATATATTTGTTCAATTAGAAGTTTTTTAATTTCATCAGGGTTTTTGGTAGCCTCTGCAGTAACATTGCTAACTATTTTTATATTTGGAATATTAAGATTTGTTTCTAGTATATTATTATTCATTTTTTCTGCGGCAGGTTTCATTAGTGAGCAATGAAATGGTGCACTTACAGGTAAATAAATAGATTTTTTTTTATTATTTTTTAAAATTTTACTAATTTCATCCATTGCAGATTTGTCACCACTCAATATAATTTGTGAATTAGAATTGTCATTAGCCACTTCGCAAACGCCTTTGTCTTTACCTGTCTCGACTATAAATTTGTTTATTTCATTTAAACTTAGACCCATAACTGCTAGCATAGAGCCTTTCCCATCAGGAACTGCTTCCTGCATAAATTTTCCTCTTTGATGTAGTAATAAAATTGCATCAGAAAATAATAAAGACCCGGACGCAACAAGCGCACTATATTCTCCTAGGGAGTGTCCAGCAAAAAAAATAAAATCTTTTTTTAGGTTAATTTGAAATTCTTCTGTTATTAATTTAAATATTGAATAACTTATTGTCAAAATTGCTGGTTGTGTATTTTTTGTTAGTTTTAAATCTGCTTCGGGACCTTCAAGAATGATTTTAGAAATTGAATAATTTAATTTTTCGTCAGCCTCATGAAAAACTTTTTTAACTAGGTCAAAATTTTTGTAAAGTTCGTAGCCCATACCTACAGTTTGGGAACCTTGACCAGGAAATATTAGAGCTTTCATTTTATTTTTTTGCGATTAAACACCAATATTACTATTGTATAAACAAATTTTAAATAGTATAAGACGTTTTTTAAAAATTAATATATTGAGAAAATGGCATTTTACGAGCAAACATTCATTGGAAAACAGGATCTTACTAATAAAGAGGTCGAAAACTTAATAACCAAATATTCTGACTTGATTAATGAGAGTGGCAAAATTCTAAAAACTGAAAAATGGGGTTTATTAAACCTAGCATCCAAAATTAATAAAAATAAAAAAGGAATATTTGTTCACTTTAAATTTGAAAGTGAGAAAGAAGACTCCATAAAAAATGTAGAAAATAAACTTGCAATAGACAATAATATTATCAGATATTTAACAGTGAAATACAGTAAACTAGATTTAAAGAAAGAGTATTTTCAAATGGAAAAAAGTGAATGAGACGGGATAAAAAAAAACAAAGAAAAAGTGGGGGTTTCAGCAATAAACTTAGTTTGTTTCAAAAACCTGAAATGAGATTTAAAAGGAGCTGCCCTCTATCAGTAAAGAATGGGCCGGTTGTTGATTATAAAAATATTAAATTAATAAGAAAATATATTTCTGACACTGGAAAAATTCTGCCATCTAGAATAACCTCTGTTTCTCAAAGTAAACAAAGAGAATTATCTTTAGCCATTAAAAGAGCAAAAATACTAGGATTGGTATAAATGCAAATAATATTATTAGAGGATATAAGAAATCTAGGAAAAATTGGAGAGGTCGTTAATGTAAAAGATGGATATGGCAGAAATTTTCTTCTTAAATTAGGAAAAGCCCTGAGAGCAGATAAAAGCAACATAGATTTTGTTAATAAGAAAAAAGATGAAATAAATAAAAAAAATATAGAATTAATAAAATCTGCCAAAAAAGTAATAGAAAAGATTAAAAATAAAAAACTTATTTTTAAAAAAGAAACGAAGGAAAATGGGGAATTATTTGCAGCAATTAAACCCAAAGAAATCTCAAAGTACTTTATTGAAAATTTTAAAGAAACAATTCATCCTTCACAACTAGATTTAAAACAAGAGATAAACAAAATAGGAAAGTTTACTTTAACCATAAATTTGTATTCTGATCTTGTTGCTGAATTACATGTGATGGTTGAAAAAAAAGATTCAAAGTAAAAACTATTTTCTCCACAATACAAAAAAAAAGTTGATAACTTTTATATTTAAATCCCTCTTCTTTCATATAAGTTTCATCAAATGGAAGGTCTTAAGTCTAACAATAATAATATAGATAGTGGTAAAATTTTACCTTCAAACTTAGAGGCTGAACAAGCCTTAATAGGGTCAATATTGGTTAACAATGATATAATTGACGAAATCTCTAATATTGTAAATAGAAATGAATTTTATGATCCTATACACTCAAAAATTTATAGTCTTATCGAAAACCTACACAATAAAGGAATGATTGCAAATCCTATTACTCTTAAAAATTCTCTACAAAAAGATGCTGGACTTTCAGATATTGGTGGAACAGAATATTTAGTAAAGTTAACAAGATTTTCATCATCAACTAAACAGGCTATTGATTATGCAAAAATTATTCATGAAAAATTTGTTAGACGTGAGTTAGTAAAAATCTCACAGATTTTAAATGATGACTCACTAGATGACGCAACAGAAAAATCAGGGGAAGTTATTATACAAGATACTGAAAAATCTTTATTTGATTTAGCCGAAAGAGGCACCTTCAATCAATCATTTTTGAAATTTAATCAGGCTCTAGATCAAACAATTGAAATGGCGACTAATGCAATGAAAAATGATAAGGGCATAGTCGGTGTTCCAACTGGTCTTACTGATTTAGATGACAGACTTGGTGGTCTTCATAAGTCTGATTTAGTAATAATAGCAGGAAGACCGTCAATGGGTAAAACTGCTTTAGCAACAAATATAGCTTATTACGCATCAAAAAAAATATCTAATGAAAACAAAAAATCATCAGTTGCTTTTTTTTCACTTGAAATGTCATCAGAGCAACTTTCAACAAGAATTTTGTCAGAACAGGCAAAAATTAAATCAAATGATATTAGAAAAGGCAAAGTATCCGAGGAAGAATTCAATAGATTAATTGAAACCTCTAGAAGTATCCATGAACTTCCACTTTATATAGATGAAACACCAGCTATTTCAATTGCTGCACTATCAAACAGAGCTAGACGAATAAAAAGACTTTTTGGTTTGGACTTAATAGTTGTTGATTATATTCAGTTGATGACCACAGGAAGCAAAAGGTTTGACGGCAGAGTTCAAGAGATATCTGAAATTACACAAGGTTTAAAAGCTCTAGCAAAAGAATTGGGTGTTCCTGTGCTTGCACTATCACAGTTGTCGAGGGCTGTTGAAACAAGAGATGATAAGAAACCTTTACTTTCAGATTTAAGAGAATCAGGATCAATAGAGCAGGACGCGGACGTTGTTATGTTTGTCTTTAGAGAGGAATATTATCTAATGAATAAAGAGCCAAAGATGGGCACTATAGAGTATGGTGAATGGCAATCTAAAATGAGCGAAATTAAAGGTCAGGCGGATATTATAATTGGCAAACAAAGGCATGGCCCCACTGGAAACATTAAAGTAGAGTTTGAAGGTATTTACACCAAATTTAAAGATGCCTCAAAAACTGGGTAAAAATAATTAATTTTAAATTAACTATATTTAAGCTATATCTTAGCAAGTGATCGTTTCAAAATTTTACAAAAATACAGTTATTGAAAAGCCGCGGTTTACTTTTGCTATATTAATTGTAATTCTGTTAATATTTGGATATTTTACGAAATTTTTTCAATTAGATGCATCGTCTGATACCCTGCTTTTAGAAAATGATCCAGATCTCAAATATTTAAGAGAAGTAAATAAAAAATATGGTACCAAAGATTTTTTAGTTTTAACCTACACCCATTCTCCTGGTGAGGATTTAAATTTTAAGTCCGAAGGTACAATTAAAAATCTTAAACTTTTAAAAAATTCACTAGAGAATCTTGATTGGGTAGATAGTGTAATAACAATTTTAGATGTACCTCTTCTAAAAAATAATGACGATCCATTAGCGGATAGAATTAAAAATTTTAAAACTTTATCAAGTACAGACGTGAATTTTGAAAGGGGTTTTGATGAAATTATTAACAGCCCAATATATAAAGAATTTGTAATTAGTAATGACGGAAAAACTAGCGGGATTCTTGTTTACATAAAAACTGATAAAAAATTAGCTAAATTAGTTAATACTAAAAATGATTATTTAGATAGAAAATCAAAAAGAGAATTTTCTTCAGAAGAAAAAAAATCATATAACGCTTTTTTAAAAGAATATAATGCTTATAAAAAAATATATAATAAAAAAAATCATAGTAATATAAATCAAATAAGAAAGATAATTTCAGACCATCCCTCACCTGGAAAAATTGAAAAAAGTTCAGGTGAATTGTATCCTATAATTCATCTTGGTGGAATTCCCATGATTGCCGACGACATGATGACGTTTATTAAAAATGATATTATAGTTTTTGGAGCTGGAGTTTTCTTATTCATCATCGCAACACTTTGGTTTGTATTCAGGAGTATAATTTGGGTATTTGTACCTTTGCTAAGTTGTTTTTTTTCAGTTTTAATTATGATTGGTTTTTTAGGTTTTGTTGGATGGAAAGTAACAGTTATTTCTTCTAATTTTATTGCTTTAATGTTGATTTTAACCATGGCAATGAACATTCACATGAGCGTTAGATATCTGCAATTTAGAAAAGAAAATTCTAGTGCATCAAACAGTGAATCTCTTATGTGGACATCAAGAAAAATGTTTTACCCAATTCTTTATACCGTTTTAACAACTATTTGTGCTTTCCTATCTTTAATTTTTAGCGGGATAAAACCAATTATTGATTTTGGGTGGATGATGACAGTTGGATTGTTAGTTTCAATGTTGGTAACTTTTACTTTATTACCATCAATTTTAAATATTCTCAGTAACAATAATCAAAATTTTAGAGATCAAAAAAAATCAGTTATTACATCCTTCTTGAGCAAAGTCGCGCAGAAAAATACTAGAATAATTTTTGGTACCTCTTTGGTCGTTATAATTATAAGTGTCGTAGGTATTTCAAAACTTGAAGTAGAGAATAGCTTTATTAATTATTTTGATAAAAAAACAGAGATATATAAAGGAATGAAGTTGATAGATGAAGAATTAGGGGGAACAACTCCTCTCAATGTGATCATAAAATTTCCAAAATCAAGTGTGGAGGATGATTTAGAAGACGATTGGGAAGAGCAAGATGAAGATGACTCTAAGTATTGGTTTACAAGGGATAAAATTGACAAAATTACCACAGTTCATGATTATTTAGATAATTTAGATTCTGTTGGTAAGGTTATATCTTTTGCATCAATCGTTAAGGTCGCTGAGGACCTTACTGGTAATAAAAAATTAGAAGGGCTTGAAATGGGTGTCCTTTATACAAAAATTCCCGATGAAATTAAAAAAGAGGTAATTGATCCGTATATTTCAATCAAAAATAATGAAGCTAGAATTGGACTTAGAATTTTAGACTCAAAAGAAGATTTAAGAAGAAATGAATTAATAAAAAAAATAAATAATGATTTAGAAAATAAACTTGGATTAAAACGTGATGAATATAAATTAGCTGGTGTTCTTATTTTATTCAATAACTTGTTACAAAGTTTGTTTAAATCCCAAATATTGACTTTAGGAGTTGTAATGGCGGGTATTACAATTATGTTTTTGATCCTTTTTAGAAATATAACTTTAGCACTAATTGGGGTTGTTCCAAATTTTATGGCAGCGTTTTTAATTTTAGGAATAATTGGTCTTCTTGGCATTCCATTGGATATGATGACAATTACAATAGCTGCTATTACAATTGGAATAGCAGTTGATAATAGCATTCACTACATTTATAGATTTAAAGAGGAATTTGCAGAAATTAAGGATTATAATAAAACATTAGAAAAATGTCATAATACTGTTGGTGTAGCTATATTGAATACATCGATTACAATCGTATTTGGATTCTCAATATTAGTATTATCTAATTTTATTCCAACGATATATTTTGGGGTTTTTACTGGTATAGCGATGTTGCTAGCAATGATTTCTGTTTTAACTTTATTACCTAAACTAATACTTACTTTTAAACCATTTACGAATGTTTGATAATATAATTACTTTTGTAAGTGAGAAAGTAGTCCTATTTGATATTATTTTTTTTATTTTGATAATTTATTTTTCTTTTCAATGCTTTTCAAAAGGTTTTTTTTTAAGTCTTATTTCTTTTTTGAAGTGGGTTTTGGCATTAGTTGTCACAATAATTTTGGTTCCTAGAGTAGAACCATACTTATCTGACTATATTAATAATAATTTTATTTTAGAAATAGGATTGGGAATAACGGTTTATATAATAGCGCTATTTATATTGATTCTCTTGGGGAAAGCCATTGGGAGACTATTTTCGTACACAGGGATGGGATCGGTTGATAAAGCTTTTGGTTTTTTCTTTGGTATTTTTAAGGGGTATATTTTTATTGTGTGTATCTTTTCAATCGTAAATTGGTTTTATTCGTATGAAAAATGGGATATTAATTTGGCTAATTCATACTTTTTTGCAATTACAGAAAAAGGTAGTCAAATTTTAGTTGAAGAGTTTCCAAGCAAGGATGATTTGGACGACACAAAAAAAGAAATAGAAAAAATTTAATTGATGAAAAAAATTAAGGAAAAATGTGGTGTTTTTGGAATTCATGATATCGAAGATGCTTCTGCTTTAACTGCTTTAGGTCTTCACGCTTTACAACATAGAGGACAAGAAGGTTGTGGAATAGTATCTTTTGATGGAAAAAACTTTCACTCTGAAAAAAGACAGGGATTAGTTGGTGATAATTTTACAAATAAAGATGTATTAAAAAAACTTCCAGGTAGATTTGCTTTAGGCCACAATCGTTATTCTACATCTGGAGAAACTTCTTTAAGAAATATACAGCCTTTCTTTGCTGATCTTCATGGGGGAGGAATAGCAATCGCACATAATGGTAATTTGACAAATGCATTACGTCTAAGAGAAGGTTTGGTAAAAGATGGGGCCATCTTCAGAACAACAAGCGACACAGAAACTATTGTACAATTAATTGCAAAATCTAAAAGATTAAAAATTATTGATAAAATAATTGATGCGCTTTTTCAAATTCAGGGTGGGTATGCTCTTACCATGATCACTAACAAAAAACTTATTGGTGTAAGAGATCCATTGGGTATAAGACCACTGATTTTAGGAAAGCTCAAAAATAAATATGTTTTAGCATCAGAAACGTGTGCATTAGATATAATTGGTGCAAAGTTTATAAGAGAAATTGAAAATGGCGAAATAGTAATTGTTGAAGATAATAATATACAGAGCCTGAAACCATTCCAAAAAAAGAAAAGCAGGCCATGTGTTTTTGAATACATTTATTTTGCAAGGCCAGATAGCCTTTTAAATGGAAGAAGTGCTTACGAGTATAGAAAAAAATTAGGTCTTGTATTAGCTAAAGAATCAGAGGATGTAGGCGATATAGTTGTTCCAGTACCTGACTCTGGGGTTCCTGCCGCTCTAGGATACGCTCAAAACAAAAAGATGAACTTTGAGGTTGGATTAATTAGAAATCACTATGTCGGTAGAACATTTATTGAGCCAACTCAAAATATTAGAAGTCTTGGTGTAAAACTCAAACTAAGCGCAAATATGTCCTGCATCAAAAATAAATCAATTGTATTGATTGATGATTCGCTTGTAAGAGGCACTACATGTTTCAAAATCGTTAAGATGCTTTATGAGGCAGGCGCAAAAGAAGTACATGTAAAAATCGCTTGTCCGGAAATTAAATATCCAGATTTTTATGGTATTGATATGCCATCTAAAAAAGAACTTCTAGCAGCTAATAAAAATTTGAAAGAAATGAAAAAATTTATTGGAGCGGATACATTAAGCTTCCTAAGTCTAGATGGTCTATACGAAGCTTTATGCTCTGAAAAAAGGAATAATTTATACCCACAATTTTCAGATCACTACTTTACAGGTGAGTATCCCATTAAAAGAGTTGACCAAAATGAAAACAAAATTGTAAGTCAATTATCTTTTTTAAGTGGAAAATCTTCTAATTAAAAATTAAAAGTCTAAGCTTATTATCTATTGCATAGATCATATTATTTACAATAATTGGACTAGAGTAAAAACCAGATTTTGAAGCTTTTGCATAATTAATTAATTTTCCACTTTTATAATCAATAAATAAAAAGTAACCTTTTGAAGTGGTTGCTAAGATCTGATCAGATGCAAGCAATATAGATATAATTTCTCCAACTTTATTTTTTTTTGGTTTGCTTTTTTCTTTAAATAAATTTCTAGACCAATTTACTTTTCCAGTTTGATTATCAATATTAATTAAAAAACCATCTTTTGAAGCTAAAAAAACAAATTGATCTGTAACAATCGGTCTTAGATTAGTTGAGAAAGGTAATTCCCAAACAACTAAACCGTTAGTACTATTAATTGAATATGTTGATACCGAGCTACTAAAAAAGATTTTTCCGTTTTTGTTTACTATTGGAGAAGAATAAAATAATTCTGTATTTCCTACATTATTTTTTGAGATTATATTCGATAGCCAATTAATATTATTTGATGAATGATTTACTGAATAAAGTTCGCCATTAGAAGTTATGAAAAAGATATTATTACCATTTAAACTAATATTAGTTTTATAAGTTGTTTTTAAAAAAGTAGGAAATGTTTCTAAGCCTAGAATCTGGTTTCCATCATCTTCGTTAGCTATATAAAGTTTATTATCTTGATTTAAAGAAAATATTTTGCCGTTATATATTTTTAAATTTGAATTAAATGCAATACCGTAATTTTTAGCCCATTTAATTTCTGCTGTTTTAATATTTAAACAATACAGATAACCAAGATTATCAGAAATTACTAAATTATTTTTTGATAGTTTTAATTTTGTTTCTATTGGAAAATTCTTGTACCTTTTTTTATAAAAATTAAATTTCCAAATAATTTTTTTTTCAGCAAGTGAATAATTATAAATATTACCTGAAAAATCAGAAATAAAAATTTTGTCTTCATGTATCAACGGTTCAGAAAAAGTATCTGACAGATTAAATTTATTTTTACCTATTTTTTTACTTTTAAAAAATATATTTTTATTATTTTTATAGAGAAGATTGGGTATGTTATTGTTAGGATTTAATCCATTTTCTGTCCATTTTTTCGCCTGAAAAGGTTTGTCTAAATTTTTAAGAGCTACTCCAGAAACTTCTTTATTAAATTTTTTTTGTGGAGCAAAGACAATTTTTGAATTCTTCCTTTGAATCTCTTTTTCAAATTCTTCTAATTTGTTATCGAAAAAACCACCAGAGTTTTGAAATGAACATCCAAATAATAATGTAAAAATACTAAAAAACAAACCAAATTTGAATATTTTATTCATTATTTATTATTTTTATTTTTCTATTAATATCTCTTAAATCGTTGTTAGGGTTGTTCAATACTAATATATCAGAATAGTATTGTTTGGCCTTATTGAACTCTTTTTTACTAAAATAATAATCACCAAGAAATTTTAGTGATTGGTATTTCCAAACAGAATCAGAGTTTAAAATTGGATTAAGTAAGCTTAGTAAATCCGATTCTTCTGCCTCCTCTGAAATAAAAATTGCTTTTTTGAGTTTAATTAAATTTTTATCTTCTTGATCTAAATTTTTTATTGAAAGAATTTGATCAAAATATTTTGAAACATTATCTTTATTTTTCTCTAAATCTTTATCAATTATTAAGAATAGTGATAAAGTAGAATACACTTTATCTTTTCGATCTATAATATCCTTCAAAATTTCCAAAGATTTAAGATCTTTATTCTGACTTATATGAACTTTTGCATTTATAAAATCCTCTGAATTTTTATATCTTTCTTTCTTGCTAGCGCTATCTGACCACCAAAAAAAAACTGCCGCCAAAAGCAATATCAAGCCAAATGAAATTAATATTTTTTTATTTGATATTATAAGGTCTTTTAATGTTTTTTTTTCTGAATCTTCCATTTTGAATATTAATTAAAACTATTTTTTTTTGTTGGAAACCTCTCTTTTAAAACATCCATTTTAAATTTATTAAATATTTTCTCTAAAATTTTTTTTAAATTTATATATTTTTTTACGAATTTAGGTTTAAAACCGCTTATACCTATTAGATCATCTGTAACTAAAATTTGACCGTCACAAAATTTTGATGAGCCTATTCCAATTGTAGGTATGTTAATAATATTAGTAATTTTTTTTGACGTCTTTTCACCTATACATTCTAAAACTATTGAAAATGCGCCTGCTCTTTCGATTTCTAGTGACTCTTTGATTAGTTTGTTTTCTTCGTTTTTTTTAAGTCCTTGAGGTTTAAACTTGTTTTTATTTTGAGGAGTAAAACCAATATGTCCCATCACAGGAAAACCTAAATTTACAAGTTTTCTAATAATATTAAAATTTTTACCATCACTTTCTAACTTTATAGCGTCACATTTAGTTTTCCTAAAAACTTCTTTTACATTTTTCTTTGCAATTTTTAAATTTTTATATGTATTTATTGGCATATCAACAACTACAGTACTTTTTTTTGACCCCTTTTTAACCGCGACTGCGTGATTTATTATAGTTTTTAAATTTATAGATTTTGTGTTTTCCATTCCATAAAATGCTGTTGCCATAGAGTCACCGACTAGAACTATATCACAATGATTATCTAGTAGTTTTGAAATAGGAGTTGAGTATGCTGTTAAACAGACTAATTTCCTTTTTAATTTAAGACCTTTTATTCTATTAATTTTTTTAAGCATTTTTGATTATAATTACTTGGGCTCTAAGTTCTCAAGTTTCTTTTTAAGCTCTGACTCTTTTAAACAAAAACTATTGCAAACTTTTTTAAAATCGTTAATTAATTTTTTAGACTTGATATAATCAGATTTTTTTATATTTAGAAGAACGAGTAAATAAAGAGCTTCTTCATTTCTTGGATTTAATAAAATTACAGTATTGAGATTCTGCTCTTCCATAAAATCATCTTTCTGATAATTAAAGATCTTTGCAAGATATAAATATGACTTTTCATTTTTGGGATTAAATACTATATCTTTTTCAAACTTAAATTTTGATTGAGAAAATTTTTTTTCTTTATAAAGCTTTTCACCTTCTGCGAAGAAACTATTTTTTGCAAAAATATTAGTGTATAAAAAGGAATATAGAAAGAATATTATTAAAAAAAATTTAGTTATATTCATGTTTTTATAATATTATGAATTTAATCTATTACAATGTATATATGTCTCTCTTGAATTATCTCGACTTGAATTAGGCTTAAAAAAATTGATTTTTTTAAAGGTTTTTTTTGCATAAGCTTTGATTTCCTCAAAATCCTCTCCCATAAACAATTTGCTAATAACTACACCGT
Source organism: Candidatus Pelagibacter sp. TMED196 (assembly GCA_002171925.1). The sequence goes on from NHIT01000013.1 coordinate 48,212, forward strand.
TTTTATCTAGAGTACTTTTAGAAAATTTCAAAATTGACAAACATAACTCATTTGTTCTTATTGAATCTAAACTTTTATTACCTGAAGTATTGGGTGCCATGTCTGATAAAATAACATCTATTTTTGAATTGAAAAATTTCAATATTTTTTTTTCTGTATTCTCATCTAGAAAATCTCCCTCAATAATTTTCACGTCTTTAATATTGATAATTTTTTTTTTATCTACAGCCATTATTCGACCTTTTTTGACATTTTGAGAAACAACCTGGCACCATCCACCCGGGAATGATCCTACATCTAACAACTTTATTCCTTTTTTTAGAAATTTAAATTTTTGATTCAGTTCTATCAATTTGAAAGCTGATCTTGATCGATAACCTTTTATTTTTGCTTTTTTAAAATAGAAATCTTGATAACTTTTGTTATCCATGGATTAAACTATAGAATATCTCTTTGATCCTCATCCAATTCTTCATTTCGTGAATTTTTTAATTTAGATCTGTAGTTATAAATACTTACTGGAATTAAAATAATATAAATTATACAGCATAATGTCATAGTTTCATAAGTAAATTGTGTTATTGATACAAAAAATAAAGCAAAACCAAGCAACAAAAATAATGTTGTTTGTCTTTGAACAACTATTTTTTTAAAAGAAAAAGTTGGCAACTTGCTAATTAAGAGCACTGATGAAATAAGAACAATGAATGGGCTTAAATTTGAAATTTTATAATAGTTACTAAACAAAGATAAATCATACATTATAGGGAATAAAATTAAACATCCACCAGCCGGCGAAGGAATTCCTTGAAAAAAATTCATTTTCCATTCTTCATTGCTATCAAATTTTGTTAAATTAAATCTGGCCAATCTTAATACACAACAAACTGAGAATAGCAATACAAGCAGCCAACCGATTCTTCCAAATTGATTTAGTTCCCAAAAATAAATAATAAAGACTGGTGCAATACCAAAACTTACAAAATCTGTTAGTGAGTCAAGTTCTTTTCCAAAATCTGAAGTCCCTTTTATCATTCTCGCGACTCGACCGTCCAAACCATCTAAAATTGCTGCTACTATAATGAAGAGTACTGCAAAACCAAAGTTTCCATCCATTGCAAATTTGATTGATGTAATACCTAAGCACACACCAATGAGAGTTAAAACGCTTGGTAAAATATACCTGGACTTATTAACTGAAACGACTTTAAATTTATTTTTTTTTTGCATTATATTTGCGCTATCAGGCTTTCACCTGCGATAACGTTTTGGCCAACTTTTACCATAATTTTTCTTTTATTAAAGTACAAATCAACTCTACTACCAAATCTTATCATTCCAATTCTTTCCCCTTGCACCAATTCTTGATTTTTTTCAGTTTGGGTAACAATTCGTCTTGCGATAAGACCCGCGATTTGAACTACTATTATATTTTCCTGGGTTTTATTGTCTTTGATTTTAAAATAGTTTCTTTCATTTTCATCACTTGCTTTATCCAATGAAGCATTTAAAAATTTTCCTGGTTTGTAAAAAATATCTTCTATTTTTCCACTTACTGGCGATCTATTTACGTGGCAATCAAAAACATTCATAAAAACACTTATTCTTGTAAAAGTTTGGTTTTCTAAACCTAATTCCATTGGACCGCTAATTTCTTTAATTCCAGATATAACTCCATCAGCTGGACTAACAAGAAAATTATCATCTTGTATAATTACCCTATCAGGGTCTCTAAAAAAATAATAAACCCATATTGTGATTATTGCGAAAACAAACCCAAAAAAATTTGACATTAACCAGAAAACTAGGGTTATAACGCCGGATATAGCTAAAAACTTATATCCCTCTGGGTGTATCTTTGGAAATATTTTTTCAAACATAATAATTATAATTTGATAATATTAGGGTAATATGTATAAA
>NHIT01000014.1 GCA_002171925.1 Candidatus Pelagibacter sp. TMED196
TCAAAAAATTGTACTTCTCGGTATGCCAGGAGCATTTACCAAAACTTGTTCTGCAATTCATTTGCCAGGATTTGTAAAAAATTATGATACTGCAAAAAAAAAGGGAGTATCTAAAATAGTTTGTGTTGCTGTGAATGATCCAAACGTAATGAAAGCATGGGGTGAAAATCAAGGAGTAGGCGATAAAATTTTTATGATAGCGGACCCCTTTCTAAAGTTTACTAAAGCCATTGGTGCGGAAGTAGATAAATCAGAGAAAGGTTTAGGTATAAGATCAAACAGGTACACAATGTTAGTAGAAAACGAAATTATTAAAAAATTTGAGGTAGAAAAAGAAACGGCAACTTGTGAACTTTCAGCAGCAGAAAATTTTTTAAAAGCCATATAATTAAAAAAGTGTTAAAGTTCCGAATCATTAGACATGAAAAATAAATTAAAAATAATTTCTTTATTCGCTGGTGCTGGCGGAATGGATCTTGGGTTTAAAAACGCAGGTTTTGAAATAATTTGGGCAAATGATATCGACCCTGACTCTGTCAAAACCTATAAAAAAAATATTGGAGAACATATAATTCTTGGTGATATCGAGAGAATTAGAAACAACAATATCCCAGATGGAGCCGATTTAGTTATAGGCGGTTTTCCTTGCCAAGGTTTTTCGATAGCTAATAAAGGTCGTCACATAGATGATAGTCGCAACAAGCTCTATAAACAAATGCTTAGAGTAATCAGAGTAAAAAAACCAAAATACTTTGTTGCAGAAAATGTTGAGGGGATCATTACTTTAGGAAAAGGTGCTGTACTTCAAAAAATTATCAAAGATTTTAAAAGCATTGGTTATAAAGTAGATTTTAAACTTTTAAACGCTGCTGATTACGGAGTACCACAATCAAGAAAGAGAGTTTTTATCATTGGTAATAGACTAGGTTTGGAAAATTCTTACCCGAGTATATCCCATCAAATACCATCAACAAATAAAGTATCATTGTTTAAAGACCATCTTGATAAACATATAAGTACCAAAGATGCCATAGGCTTTCTATCGAATGTAAGATTAACAAATAAAACTCTGTACGTAAAAAACCGTACTATACACAATCACATTGGTGATACGAATGTACACGATGAATTTTGGGGAAGAAAATATGACGTTAACCAATTTGATATTTGTGATTATTTAAAAAAATGGAGAAAAAAAGCTGGCATATCTACTCAAAAAGTTGATGCACATTTTGGTTATGCGCACACAGCAGGTCATTGGTTTAGAAAAGATAATAACTCTGGAAGTATTCCAAACCCAGATGATTGGCGAGGACTAAAAAAACTTTTAAAATTTGATAATAAATACGACAAACAAGTTACAACTTTGGTAAAGAAAAAAATAAGATTTGAACAATCTTTAAGAGTAACTAACTGGGATAGACCAAGTGACACAATAACCGCAACAAGCCCTGAAATACATGTAAATTTAAAAAGAAGATTATCTGTTAGAGAGTGCGCTATTCTTCAGTCATTTCCGGATGATTTTATCTTTGAGGGAGCCACTTTTAGGAGTATGCACAAACAAATAGGTAATGCAGTTCCAGTATTACTTGCCGAAAAAATTGCAAAAAAAATTAAGTCGATGCTAATTTCAAAATCTTTAAGGAGAGCTTCTTAAAATATAAATTTTTTTATATCGATAAAGTCTCTATTTAATCTAGCTGCTCCACCTCCTAAAATAACACAGTATTTTTTCTCTTGTTTGGCCCATACAGCATACTCATTTGAGTAATATGGATGTGATAAATTTTTATCAATGAAAAAAACTAATTTTTTACCTTTTTCTATTTCTTTAAGATTTATTTTTTTCCAAGACGGTCTTAATTGATTTACAGGTTTATATTTACTTGAAAAGTTTTTTTGAGAAGTAATATAATCGTATGTTTTAAAACCTTGTAAAATATTTGATTTTATTTCATCATTGACAGTCAATCCATTAGGTACACAAGCAATTGTTAATGATAAGTTTTTGAATTTTCTTGCCTTTAATCTATTTAGCCCTGTAATCCCCAAACTTTCGCAAGCTGCTTTCTGTTGGCCTTTTACTTCAATATCATTTTCTGAGTAATTATCTACATATACCAATTTAAACATATAAGTAAAATTAGGCTTATTATTTGATATAGGATTTTGGTGCCCTTCATAATGAAAGCCTGAAAAAGTTGTGCCATCAGAAAAATTTTTTTTATATAAAGGTGGACATTTAAATGTCATTTGATTTGGGGAAACAGAAATATCTTTTGCATCACCTGGGTTTTTATACAAATTTACTGTTTTACAATCAATATTAATAAAGCAATTATCTAATTCAAAGATTAAATCGGAGGAAATTATTGATGGTACTAATTTTATATTAATTTTTTTATTAAAAAAATAACTAATAATATGAAAAGTTACAAGCCTTTCAAAAGGTGTTGATATCAAATTTCTTCTTGAAGTTTTTTCGTACAATTCATCATAATTATTATTAATTTCTTTCTCTGCATCCTCACAAAAATTATGGATTTTACTATCTTTTAGTAAATTATCTTCACAAAATTTGAAGTAACAATTTTGGAGACTCTTAATTTTTTCTATTTGTTCTGCTTTCATTTTTGAGTTTCTATAACTGCTAACTCATCAGCAAGATTATTATATTTATTCCCTGCATGTGCTTTTACCCATTTCCAAGTTACTTTATGTTTTTGGCAAGAATTATCTAACTTAACCCAAAGATCTTTATTTTTTACAGGTTTCTTATTTGCGCTTTTCCAATTATTTAATTTCCACTTTTTAATCCAGTCAGTAATTCCATCTTTGACATACTTGGAGTCGGTATAAATTGTAATTTCTGACTTTTTTTTAATTTTATTTAAAGCCATAATTGGAGCCATCAATTCCATCCTATTATTTGTTGTGCTCACTTCGTTTCCTGAAATATGAGATTGATTGGATTTTTCATTCAGTATTATTGCTGCCCAGCCCCCTTTACCAGGATTTCCCGAACAAGCTCCATCGGTATAAATTTTATATTTCATATTAAACCATATAATCGTCTAAACTCTTAGCATTTTTATGAAATTCAAGACGTTTGAGATATTCAATTGGGTCTTTAATTTTTACGATTGCATCATCAACAATATTTATGGAGTCAAACACTCTTGTTAAAAGAAACCTTAACGCGGCACCTTGTGATAAAACTTTAATATAATTTTTTTCCTCATTAGAGATTTTACGTATTTTATTGTAACCCTCAAAGAACTTTTTTGCTTTGGTTACATTAAAGCTTAAATTTTCACTTATACCATCAAAACAAAGTGCATTAAGACATATTGCTATTTCAAATGCATAAAAATCATTACACGAAAAATAAAAATCTATAAAACCTGAAAAATTATTATTTTTGAAAAAAATATTATCATGGAAAAGATCAGCATGTATTATACCTTTTGGTAAATCTTCAGGCCAATCTTTTTCAACATCCATCAAATTTGTCTCAATTAATTTTGGAAGATCTGGATGGATTTGATTACATCTATCCTTTACTTGATCAAAAATTTTTCTCCATGATTTTACAGAAAGATCATTGTTCCTTTTAAAATGAAAATTTTTTGTAATTTCATGAAGCCTCGCAGCTTCTTTTCCAACTGAACCACAATCATCTGGTGACAAATTTGTTTTTGATTTTCCTTCTAAAAAACTAACTAACATAAACTTTTTAGAACCAAGATCACTTATATATTTATTATTTTTGTTTAAAATCGGCTTTGGACAAATAAAATTTTTATTACTTAGTTCTACCATTAATTTTGAAAAAAATGGTAGATCATCTTTATTAACTCTTTTTTCATAAATCGTTAAAATAAATTTACCTTTATCAGTTTCCACTAAATAGTTTGTATTTTCTATACCTTCTTTAATACCTTGATAATTTTTCATACTACCCAAATTATAATTTGAAATAATTGAAATAACATTTTCCTTATCAAGCTTAGTATAAATGGCCATTTAATTTAATTCTTTAGGTAATTTAAATACCACCTTTTCATTTGCTGTAACTACTTCCTCAATAGAAACATCCATATCATTTTTAATTTCTGAAATAAAATTTTGAACCAATTCCTCAGGCGCAGATGCACCGGAAGATAGACCAATAGTTTTACAATTTTTTATTTTATCTAATGGTGCATTTTTCCCATAAAAGATTAGTTCAGAATTTTTACAACCTGATTTTTTCGCAACCTCTACTAATCTTGCAGAATTTGAAGAGTTTCTACTTCCAATTACAAAAAACATTTCACAATTTGGAGCAATCTTTTTTACTGCAGCTTGCCTGTTGGTAGTTGCATAACATATATCTTCTTTTATAGGCCCTTTAATACTTGGAAATTTATTTTTCAAAGCATCTATTATTTCTTTAGTATCATCTACTGATAAAGTTGTTTGAGTAACATAGGCCAAAGGTTTAGAGAAATTTAAATTTTCTACCTCATCTTTTTTTTCGATTAATTTGATCGACCCATTTGGTAGTTGTCCCATTGTTCCAATAACCTCTGGATGATTTTTGTGACCAATTAAAACAATATCAAACCCCCTTTTATATAGTTGTTCTGATTCTCTATGTACTTTTGAAACAAGAGGACATGTGGCATCAATATAAAAAATTTTTTCAAGGTTTGCTTCTTCCGGAACTGATTTAGGGACACCATGCGCTGAAAATATGACTGGTCTGGATTTATCTTTAATCTCAGAAATCTCCTCAACAAATATAGCTCCTAAATTTTTTAGGTTTTCAACAACATTCTTATTATGTACGATTTCATGTCTAACGTAAACTGGGCTACCATATTTATTTAAAGTTTTTTTGACTATTTCAATTGCTCTATCTACACCAGCACAGAAACCCCTAGGTGCTGCTAAAAAAATTTTAATTTTTTGTTTCATTTTTTTCAATCAAGTACTCAAGTAATATATGCGGGAATGTAAGAGAGGCCAAACCAATAAAAATAACTTGCATAATTGCAGTATTAAATCCATAAAAGTTTGCAATAAAAAATACTGCCAATAAGTATAATATTGCAGTTATGATTGTTAATGGTAGAGCTTTTTTAATAAACAATTTAATTCCATTTGAAAAATTAGCTTGATCCAATTCAAGAACAATAGAAATTATATGCCTTATTGAGTGTAAAAAACAAAAGTAAATAGTAAAAGCCAATAAAGGTGAAAAAGCAAAATTAATAAGAAGAATTAAAAGTAAATCTAAAAATAAAATTTGAAAATTATCGAAATTATTTCTAAACACAAAGTATAAATAGCCTAAAAAATTAAGTATTAGACAAACATTAATTACCCAATGTTCATTTTTTATAAAAATCAAAAAATTATTATTTATAAGTAATGTTTCAAATATTTTTAAAGTTTCATCAGTATGAAAGAACAGGGGCGAGAATATAATTAGAGAACCTTTCACCAAATATATAAGTTGATCAAAACTTGAATTTTTTTTAATTAAAAAAGATGTGTCTTCCCTCCCAAAATGGTAAGAAGCAATTAACAAAAAAGCTAATAGAGTTATCAGAGAAAAAAATATCCAAGATAAAATGATTAAAATTGAAGTAGAAATATAAGAGAAATAAAACACTAATTTATTATCAATATTGTAAATTTTTAAAATCTTATTTGCTTTGTAGTTATCCAAAGCTCCATGCGATATTCCAACAGATAAAATTAAAAAGAGACATAAAAAAGGAACAATTGATTGATTAGAAAATTCAAAATTTTTACCAAAAATTAATACAATGACAGAAAAAATTATTGTCAAAGCAGAAAAATAAAATGAATGTTTACCGTAAATACTTTTCATAATTCTAATTAAAAATTGATTTTATAAATAACCATTTTGGCATTTTTAAAATTATAGTCATATCCTCAATAATATTACTTTTATTTGATAAAAATTTTATAGCAGAGTCGGTGTATCCACTAAAAATTTTGTCAAATATATTTGGCATTTTATCTGGATTTTTTTTTAAAACCTTTAAAAACACTTTATCTAAAAATTTATATTTATTTTTTAACTCATATTTATTAGCTCTTTTTATATTGTCTAAATTTTTCCGTATAAATTTACTGTGCTCCTGAATATTTAAAAAAGTATAGCCAGTGCTTAAGCGTGTCATACCACCAGCTGTACCAATATTTATTTTATTCTTTTCTTTTTTATAAATAGGGTAAAAAAGAGGAATTGCACCCTCCTCTTTATAGGTGATTTTATAATTCTTAATACCTAAATGATTAATGTAATTTTTGATTTGTGCCTCGTAATCTTTAAGTGACAGATCCTCTTTAGATAGCCATGTAGTCTCAATCATTGCTTTATTTTTATCAAATGGGAGAACATAAAAAAAATGAACATTATTTCTTTGGTCACAATTAAAATCCATTAAATCTACAGTTCTATCATTAAAAAAATCCTCATCAGTTTCAATTTCAACACCATAAAAATGTTGCCAAAGATTTGAACTTGTATTTTTTAACGATGGTACACTATTAAATATAAAAGCATTATTTATATTTAAATCATTAATATTTTTAAAAAAACTAATATTCTTATTTTTATTTAATTTATTAATAATTTTTTTATAAAAAAGACCACTATCTATACTTTGATAAGGAAAATTATCACATTTAATAATTCTNGAATTTGAAGAATTTTTTATTGAAAACTCCTTCCAATTCTTCTTCACACAATCTTCGAAGTTATGAGGACTGACTTTCCAAAAAGACCAAGTTTTATCTCTCAAATANTCTTTTCTTGGCTCAACNATCGCCAATGTTTTACTAATNAGTTTTTGATGNAGGTCCAANTCATAAGCTAANGACAGNCCNGCACATCCACCNCCAATAATNATATAGTCAAATTCTTTCATTTAAACTTATATCCTCATTAATTAAATTAAATTCATATTCTTTTTCTAGTTTTTTCGGACTTGAAAAAAAAAGTATAATAAAATCAAATAAAGAAAAGATTGTCTGTACAATTTTTCCAAAATTCGAAACATAAATTTTTCCAGCTGTTCTATAAGTATTTATATCTTTTATATTAAATATTTTTTTTCCAATTTGTCTGTAAACTCGTCTAGCTACAATTATTGAAAAACGACAACTCAGAGGAATATCTTTTATACCGACAAAAGAACTGTTGTAAAAAGTATCAGCACTATAAATAATTTTTTTTATATTTATCAATTTATCTTTTGTGTAATTAACCAAATAAACCCTATTTTTTTTTTCATCTTCGATTACATCTCTAGCAATATTAGTTAGCTGCATAGCAATTCCTAGATATATAGCTCTTTGAAGGCTTTCTTTTTTTTTAATATTAAAAATTTTTGCCATCATAAGACCAACAGTTCCTGCAACTCTGTATGAATAAATTAACAATTCTTTCTCATTTTTAATTTTGACTTCTTCTTTAATATCAGATTCTACACCATCAAATAGATCAGCAACTATTTTTTGGGATATATTAAATTCATCAATTAATTCCCACATATTCCTAATTATTTGATTTTTAAAATCTTTATTTTCAAAATTATTTCTAAATTTTATGAATTCTTTTTTTTTGTGCTCCAAACTGGCTTCCTGATCAGCAATATTATCTACCGTTCTACAAAAGTCATATAATTTTGAGCATTTAGTATAAATATTTTTTGGCAAAAAAAATCCAGACCAATTGAATGATTTAGCATAAATTGATAAATAATTTTTTGTACTCATTATAAAAATTTATCCAAGACTTTAGCTGACGAGATTACACCTGGCATCCCAGCACCAGGATGTGTTCCAGCACCAACAAAATATAAATTTTTAAAAATTTCTGATTGATTATGAAATCTAAAGTAAGCTGATTGAGAGAATTTTGGTTGAATTGAAAACCCTGAACCGTGCAAGGTTGCTAGGTCTTTTTCAAAATAATCAGGTGTGAGATAAAAGTCACTGACTACATTCTCTTTAATATCTGGCAAAACAGTTTTATTCATTTTGTCTAAAACTAAATTTTTGAACCTTTCTCCTTCATTAGACCAATTTATATTAGATAAATTATTTGGAACAGGAACTAATACGTAAAAAGCATCTTGACCCTCTGGGGCCATATTAGGATCAGTTGCAGATGGNCGGTGTAAGTAATAACTTATATCTTCTGAAAGAACNTTATTTTCAAAGATTTTCTTTAAATGTTTTTCATAAGTCTTTCCGAAATAAATCGTATGATGAGCTACATTTTTATATTTTATTTTAGATCCAAAATAATAAACAAAAAGCCCCATAGAATAATCCATTCTTTGCATTTTTTGTTTAAATAAAAAACCATAATTATTTTTAGATTTAATTAAATTTTTATAAACATTAGGCGGATCCGAGTTACANACTANNTAATTNCATTCAATAANTTTTGAATTATTTATCTTTACAGACTTAACNTTTTCTTTTTCNGTAATTATCTCAGTAACCTCTGCATTTTTAATAATTTTAATCCCTTCCTCCAACATCAATTTTTCTANCGCTTTTACCACGTTACCAGTACCACCCATTGAATAGTGNATTCCCCATTTTTTTTCTAAAAATAGAATAAGTGTATATATTGAAGTTGTAGTAAANGGATTACCNCCAACTAAAAGTGGATGCATGCTAAATACTCTTCTTAAATNTTCGTTAGATATATAATTTGAAACCAATTTATAAACAGATTTATAGCTTTTCAGTTTTAATAGAGCCGGTATCTGTTTAAGCATAAATGACAAATTGTTGAAAGGTTTATCAGATAAATCTGTAAAACCTTTATTAAAAATTTTNTCTGTAAAGTTAACTAATTGACCGTATCCCTTGAAATCTTTATCAGAAAATTTTTTTATTTCACNCTCCATTGAATTNTCATTACCCGAGTAATCAAAAGTTTTTCCATCACTAAATACAAAACGGTACCATAAATCCAATGGAACAATTTTCACATAGTCTGAAATTTTTTTNTTAAATAATGAAAANAACTCTTCAAAAAGATAAGGGGCAGTTATTACTGTTGGNCCACCGTCGTAAGTAAAACTTCCTTTTTTAAAAACTCTAGCTCGTCCACCNAAATCAGGATGTTTTTCNATTAAAGTAACATCATAACCNTTTGCTTTTAATCTTAGAGCAGAGGCAAGACCACCAAAACCTGACCCNACAACAATAACTTTTTTTGTCATATGTNTGGATCTTACGCTAGATTGATTTGTTTTTTAAAATTTTTTTTGCCTCATNGACGCTTGAAANATAAATTTTATCGAGCTTTTTCTTATCAATAGAATTTTTAATGATTTTCTCAACCGAGTTAACTGCTATCTCTACAGCAGAATTTTTTATATCCCTGATAGCTTGTAATTTCATTTGTTTAATTTTATCTTCTGCTGTCTTTTTTCTATTCTCAATTACAACGTGGAATTCTTCATTTGTCTTTATGATATTTTGNTCAGCTTGTTTTTCTGCATCTTCTAACATTTTTTTAATTTCAATTTTAGATTTACTTACTTTTAAGTCATAATCACTCAAAATATTTTTTGCCTCATCTTTAAGTTTTTCCGCATGTTCAATTTCACCTTTAATTACTTTTATGTTTGCATTTAAAGATTGATCAATTTTTTGTGGAACTTTAAAGTAAAAAAGCAAAACTATAAAAAGTAAGAAAGAAATTGCCACCCAAAATGTTGCATCTATCATTTTTGTTTATCTCTTTCGTATTCTTTAATTGTTTGTGAAACAGAAGCTTCAATGCTACTTTTATTTAAATCTTCACCAAATATATCCTTCACTAAATTTGATACAATGTCTTGTGAAATTAAATTTACTTTATCGAAAGAATCATTTTTAAGTTTTTTAATTTCTATTCCTGCGTTTGAAATTTCAGCATCAATTTTTTTTTGAATTTGTTCTTTTTTAATTTGCATATCTTCGTTTAATTTTTGTCTACTTTTTGAGGTTATTTTTTTAACATCTAGTTTTGCAGTTTCCATCAAGCTATTATACTCCTTCAATTTTAATTCTGCCTGTTCTTTAAAAGTTTTTGCTTCTTCTAAATCTTTTCTAATTTTATCTTCTCTCATATCAATACTGCCTTTTATTTTTGGAATAAAAATTTTTGATATTAAGACATAAATTGTTATAAAAACAATTGTTAGCCAAAATATTTGTGAAAGCCAATATTCTGGATCGAGCTGAGGCATGCCTGCCTCAGCTGAATGAATGTTTGTCTCCCAAGTTGAGAGAAATGTTAATAAAGCAAAAAACTTCTTCATACTTTTTTTAAAAAGCAAAAAGTATTATTAAAGCTACTACTAATCCAAAAAGACCAGTAGCCTCAGCCAATGCAAATCCCAAAAGTAAATTTGGGAATTGTTTTTGGGCTGCAGATGGATTTCGCATAGCACCGGATAGATAATTTCCAAAAATTATTCCGATACCAACTCCAGCTCCAGCCAAAGCAATTGCGGCAAGTCCTGCCCCGATCATTTTTGCTGCCTCTAGTTCCATGTTTCCTCCTTTTTTATTGTTAGTGATGTAAATTTAATGCATCGTTTAAATAAATGCATGTCAAAATCGCAAATACATAAGCTTGTAAAAATGCTACTAAAATTTCTAAACCTGTTAATGCAACTGAAAAACTTAATGGTAGCCAACCTCCGATTAAACCAAGGCTAATTACAAAACCTCCAAAAACTTTTAACATAGTATGTCCGGCCATCATATTTGCAAAAAGTCTAACTGATAAACTTATTGGTCTACTCAGATAGGATATTATCTCTATAATGCTTATTATAGGCAACAAAACTATAGGCACACCACTAGGAACAAAAATCCTTAAATACTTAAATCCATGCATTACAAATCCAAGTATTGTAACGCCAATAAATATGAATAAAGCAAAAGTTAAAGTTACTATTATATGACTTGTAACAGTAAAAGAGTATGGCAACATTCCTACCATGTTGCAAAAAAGTATAAAAACAAACAAACTAAATATAAAAGGAAAAAAAGGTTTAGCTTTTTTTCCAGCTGTGTCACTTATCATTTTTGCAATAAAATTGTAAAGCATTTCTGATATTAATTGTATTTTACCTGGAACCAATTTTTTCTCTCTAGTTCCAAATAAAAGTAATATCAGGATTAATCCTGCACTTATTACCATAAAAAGACTTGCGTTAGTGAAAGATAAATTTATTCCTGAAATTTCAATTTCAGGACCAATTTTATGAACTTTGAATTGTTCCATTGGATTTGTAGCCATTATTTTATATCCTTTTGCATTCTCCTTGCTGCTTTTACTACATTTACAATCCCGGCAGTAGCTCCAAAAAAGAAAAATACTATAATTAATATTGGTTTAGTACCAAACCAATTATCCAAAATAAACCCAATAATTGTCCCAACTATAACAGCAGCAACTAACTCGGTTCCTAATTTAAATGCATTACCGATAAAAATACCTTTTTTATCAGTATTTTTAGTTTTATCTTTTTGCAATTTTGATTTTGCAATTTTAAGGCGAGTTTTAAAATCTTCCAAGTCACTCATAAAAAATTTAAGCAACCAATTCTTCTGCTTTTTGTAAATCGACAGCAACAAGTTTGCTAATGCCTTTTCAGGCATTGTCACGCCGTAAAGCCTGTTCATTTTTGACATAGTAAGTGCATGGTGCGTTATTATTATAAACTTAGTTTTTGTAATTGATATTAACTGATCTAGTAAAGAGCAAAATCTAGTTACATTTGCATCATCCAAAGGTGCATCCACTTCATCAAGTATACAAATAGGTGAAGGATTGGTTAAAAAAATTGCAAATATTAAGGAAACAGCCGTCAAAGCCTGCTCACCACCTGATAAAAGGGTAATGGATTGTAATCTTTTTCCAGGTGGGGAAACTAACATTTCCAATCCAGCCTCTAAAGGATCTTCCGAATCAACTAATTCAAGTTTAGCATTTCCTCCATTAAAGAGTTTAGTAAAAACTTCATTAAATTTTCTATTCACCTTATTAAAAGCATCTAAAAGTCTTTCCCGTCCCCTCTGATTTAACTCATTAATACTTGATTTTAATTTTACAATTGCAGATACAAGATCAGCTCTGTCTTCTTCCATTTTTTTTATAGTCGTTTTATATTTTTCAGTTTCTACATCAGCTCTTAAATTAACAGATCCCAAAGACTCTCTATCTTTCTTGAATTTATTTAATTTTTCCTCTTGTTCTTCTAATGATGGTGGTTTGGGCAAGTTGTTTAAATCAGAAATAGACAATAAATTGTTTATATTCTCTAACTTTAATTCATTCTTAACTAAATATATAAGATCCATTTTTCTTTGATCAAT
>NHIT01000015.1 GCA_002171925.1 Candidatus Pelagibacter sp. TMED196
GGGCTTTTTTTACTTTCCCACTCATAATTAAGTAAAAGATCTAAGTATTGATGATCCCATTTATCAGGGTTAGTTGTCCAAGCTCCTTCGAGACCAGAAGTTATTTGATTAGCACCTGTTCCATTTTCTTGGTTCCATCCAAAACCTTGTTCGTGAATATCAGCTCCAGCTGGTTCTGGTCCTAGATTATCTGGATTGCCATTACCATGAGCCCTTCCAATAGAGTGGCCTCCGACTGTAAGAGCAGCGGTTTCTACATCGTTCATTCCCATTCGTCCAAATGTTTCACGCACATCCATCGCAGTTCTAACTGGATCAGGTTTTCCTTCAACTCCTTGAGGATTAACATATACAAGTTGAAAATGTGACGCCGCAAGTGGTGCTTCTAGAGAAGAACGATCTTTTGGATCGCCATATCTGTTAACTGCTAATGGTTCTGTCTCTTTACCCCAATAAACATCTTTTTCGGGTTCCCAGATATCTTCTCTACCAAACGAAAAGCCAAAAGTTTTAAACCCAGCGTGCTCGTAGGCCATAGTTCCAGCTAGAACCATAAGATCTGACCAGCTTAATCTATTTCCATATTTTTTTTTGATGGGCCAAAGAAGACGTCTAGCTTTATCTAAATTTGTGTTATCTGGCCATGAATCCTGAGGTGAAAATCTATGAGATCCCACGTTTGGTCTACCATCAAATTCTCTGTAAGTTCCAACTTGATGCCAAGTCAGTCTTACCATAAGACCGCTATAAGTTCCTAAATCTGCTGGCCACCATTCTTGGCTTTCTGTCATTAATTTTAATAAATCTTTTTTGAGTGCTTTAAAATTTAATTTTTTTACTTCTTTTTTATAATTAAATTTTGGTAGTGGATTAGTTTTTGTATCGTGTTGATGTAAAATATCAAGATTAATACTGTTTGGCCATTGTCGTGAGGTGTTTGACTCTCCTGATTTTGTTACACCCCCGTGCATTACTGGGCATTTGCCATTTCCATTTCCATTTTTTTTAAGTCCAACACTCATAATATAATATTTATTTATTTTATAACTACTTTATAATTATTCTAAAGTATGTGTCAATACAACAAGATATAATTTTGAGACTAATTATTATTTTCTAATCTTATTACAACTTCAACGTTTTTAATTTTCTTGCCTTTTGGGGCCTCTGGTAGTTTTTGAAAGGTAATTTTGTCGCTATTAATATCAATCACCTTTCCATTATCAAAGAAATGGTGATGAGAAGAAATATTTGTATCATAGTATGATGTATTATTTTCTAAAGAGAATTCCTTTAAATAACCTGCGCTTTTTAGTGCATGCACCGTATTATAAAAAGTTGCTGTTGAAATTTTTTTTGATCTTTTTAAATTCATAGAGTTTTTTAATTCTTCGACTGTGAAATGGAATGTTTTTTTTCTATTAAAGAGAAATTTGCTTATTTCTACCCTTTGATTTGTAGGTCTAAGACCTGAGGATCTGAGTTTATCAATAAAAATCTTGTTTTTATTATTCATTTTATCTATTAACCTACTGTATAATTTTTTAATTTTATATATGATATTGCTTAAAACTCAAGCAATTGTTAACTTTCGAAATGAAACAAAAAAACAGTTACAACTATAACGAATTAATCGAATGCGCAAACGGCAACTTGTTTGGTGAAGGGAATGCACGTTTACCAGCGCCACCAATGTTAATGTTTGATAGAATTACACAAATAAAATCAGATGAAGGCAAATTTAAAAAGGGTATCGTAAAAGCTGAACTAGATATCAAAGATAAAATGTGGTTCTTCGATTGTCATTTTAAGGCTGATCCTGTTATGCCTGGATGTCTGGGGTTAGATGCGATGTGGCAATTAGTTGGTTTCTACCTTGGGTGGATTGGTGAACCAGGTAAAGGACGTGCTTTAGGTGTAAATTCTGTTAGATTTACTGGTGAAGTTATAAAAAAAGTAAAAATGGCGACTTATGAAGTAGATATGAAAAAAGTTTTAAAAACCGAAGGTGGAACTGTTGGTTTTGCAGATGGGATTTTAAAAGCTGATGGTAAACAGATATATACCGCAGAAAATTTGAAAGTAGGAGTTTATAAATAATGAAGAGAGTTGTCGTAACAGGGATTGGAATTGTTTCTTGTCTTGGGAATAATCAAAACGAAGTTTATGATTCACTTATAAATAGTAAATCAGGTATTTCTTTCGCAGAAGAATATAAAGAGCACAATTTGAAAAGCAATGTACACGGAAAACCGAATATAAAGCTTGAGGATCATGTTGACAGAAAAGCATTAAGATTTATGGGGAATGGATCGGCATATAATTATGTGGCGATGAAAGAAGCAATAACTGACTCTGGTTTAGAAGATAAAGATATAAGTAATGTTGACTCAGGTATGGTGATGGGTTCAGGCGGTCCTTCAATTGAGAATGTTATTTTAGCTGCGGATAAAACTAGAGAAAAAAATCCAAAAAAAATGGGACCATTTATTGTACCAAGAACTATGGCAAGTACTGCCTCAGCTACTTTGGCAGTTCCTTTTAAAATAAAAGGAGTCAATTACACGATAAGTTCAGCTTGTGCTACTAGCGGTCACTGTATTGGTAATGCAATGGAACTTATTCAGTTTGGAAAACAAAAAATTATTTTTGCAGGGGGGAGTGATGAAATTCATTTTGCAATGACAGCAATGTTTGATGCAATGACTGCACTTTCTTCAAAATATAATGATAATCCGCAAAAGGCCTCTAGACCTTATGACAAGACAAGAGATGGTTTCGTGATTGCTGGAGGAGCAGGAGTTTTAGTTTTGGAAGAACTTGAACATGCTAAAGCACGAGGGGCAAAGATTTATGCAGAATTGACAGGCTATGGGGCAACTTCAGATGGTTTTGATATGGTTGCACCTTCAGGAGAAGGCGCGACTAGGTGTATGAACTTAGCATTAAAGACAACTAGAAACAAAATTGATTATATTAATACCCATGGCACATCAACTCCAGTTGGAGATATAACAGAATTAAAAGCTATAAAGGACGCTTTCAAAGATAGCATACCAAAAATTAGTTCAACAAAATCTCTATCTGGTCACCCATTAGGTGCTGCTTCAGTTCACGAGGCAATTTACTCATTAATAATGATGAAGAATAATTTTATTGCAGCATCTTGTAACGTTAATGAAATGGATGAGTCAGCTCAAAAGTTTCCAATAGTTACGAAAGTTGAAAAGGACGTAAAATTAAATTCTGTCATGTCTAATAGTTTTGGTTTCGGCGGAACGAACGCTACATTAATTTTCGAAAAGGTTTAAAATGGATTTAGTTAAGGGTAAAAAAGGTTTAATCATGGGTGTTGCCAATGAAAGGTCTATAGCATGGGGCATATCAAAAAAACTTGCTGAAAACGGTGCTGAGTTAGCTTTTACATATTTCGGTGATGCTCTAAAAAAAAGAGTCACACCTTTGGCGGAATCTATAAATTCAAATTTTCTTTTAAATTGTAATGTAGAAAACAAAGAAGATATTGTTAAAACTTTTCAACAGGTCAAGAGTAAATGGAATGAAATTGACTTTGTTGTTCACGCAATTGCATTTTCAGATAGGGCAGAACTATCAGGTCAGTATATTGATACTTCAAGAGAAAATTTTGCAAAAAGCATGTTGGTATCATGTTTTTCATTTACTGAAATAGCCAAAGAAGCAGCAAAAACAATGAAGAGTGGTTCTAGTATGTTAACTTTAACTTACGAATCTACAAAAGTAATTCCAAACTATAATGTTATGGGAGTTTGCAAGGCAGCGTTGGAGTCGAGTGTGAAGTATATTGCAAAAGATTTAGGCTCTAAAGGTATAAGAGTAAATGCAATAAGTGCAGGTCCAATAAAAACATTGGCAGCTTCTGCAATTGGTGATGCAAAATTTTTATATAAATGGAGTGCTGACCATTCTTTTTTAAAAAGAAATGTAGATATAAATGATGTAGGAAAATCTGCTTTGTATTTATTAAGCGATCTAAGCGCAGGTGTAACTGGGGAAATTCACTATGTAGATGCGGGTTATAACAAAGCAGGAATGCCGGATCCAAAAAATTTCACCTAATCAAAAAAAAATCTAAAAATAATTAAATGGTAAAATTTAATAAAAAAATTAAAGAAAAATTTGAAAATTTTTTTGATTGGATCAAGGGAGCTGAATTAGTTGAACTCGATTCCTGTGATGTAAATGAAGACCCAATTAGGCCAGAACTTGATGTTAAATTTAGAACTAGCCATGGACGAAAAATTTACGCTGTGAAATATAAAAAAGAAATATGTGCGATAATGTGCTTTGGTTTCACAAATGAAATTCCAAAAACAATTGAAGAATTTGACCTAATGACTCGAGATGCACAATTGCAAAGTGCCTCGTGGAGAAATCAAAAAGTTGGTAAAATAGCGATTGCTTATACGGTTTGGTCCAAAAAAAAAGGTGGGGGTAAATTGATTGTTAAAGAAGCATATAAAAAAATTAAAAAATCAAACCATCTTAAT
Source organism: Candidatus Pelagibacter sp. TMED196 (assembly GCA_002171925.1). The sequence continues at coordinate 4,530 of NHIT01000015.1, forward strand.
AGATTAATAACGTTATCTCCATTAACAGAAATGGCAAGAAATTTTCACTTGAGAAATGGTGCAAAAGAACTTCGGGTTAATGAGAAAACTCAAAATTTTGAGTATCTAATTTAAATAAAGTTAGACAGCTTCTTTTATTGAAAGTTTCACTTTTCCTCTGTCAAAACCGATTACTTTTACTGAAACTTCGTCACCTTCTTTGACTACATCTGTAACCTTTTGAACTCTTTTTGCAGCTAACTGTGAAATATGAACAAGTCCATCTTGTTTTCCTAAAAAATTTACAAAAGCACCAAATTCCATAATTTTTACTACTTTCCCTTTATATGTTTTTCCCATCTCAGGTTTTGCAACAAGGTCATTTATCATTTGAACTGCTATTTTTCTTGTTTCTTCATTCGCAGCTGCAACAGTTACTTCTCCCGCATCATTAACATCAACTTTTGCTCCAGATTTTTCAACAATTTCTCTAATTGTGGCACCGCCTTTTCCTATAACCGTTGCAATATCTTTTTTATCAACTTTTATTTTCTCCATTTTTGGAGTGTGTTTTCCTACTTCTTTTCTAGAAGATTTAATAGTTTTATTCATTTCTTGCAGAATGTGAACACGTCCGTCTTTAGCTTGAGAAAGGGCTTTTTCCATAATCTCAAAAGTAATACCTGTTATTTTAATATCCATTTGAAGAGATGTAATCCCGTCCTTTGTTCCCGCAACTTTAAAATCCATGTCTCCCAAATGATCTTCGTCTCCTAAAATATCTGATAAAATTGAAAAATCATCTTTCTCTTTAATTAACCCCATTGCTATTCCTGCAACTGGTTCCGCTATAGGGACTGCTGCATCCATTAATGCGAGGGAAGATCCACATACTGTCGCCATCGATGATGATCCATTTGACTCTGTAATTTCAGATACAATCCTTAATGTATAAGGGAAGTTTTCTTTTTTAGGCAGTGAGGAGTTCAATGCTCTCCAAGCTAGTTTACCATGTCCCACTTCTCTTCTGCCAGTTCCTATCCTGCCAGTTTCTCCTACAGAAAATGGAGGAAAATTATAGTGCAACATAAATCTTTGTCTTTTTAAACCTTCCAAACTCTCGATTCTTTGTTCATCATCAGTAGTTCCTAAAGTGGTTGTAACTATTGCTTGTGTTTCACCCCTTGTGAATAATGCTGAACCATGAACTCTAGGCAGTATACCTACTTGACATTTNATNGGTCTTACATCTGAAAGGCCNCTNCCATCAATTCTTTTTTTGCTTTTNAAAATTCTTGTTCTAACAATNTCTTTTTCCAAGTTTTTGAGCTGTGTCATTACTTCGTGTTCTAATAGAGTTTCGTCATCCTTAAACAATGATTTACATGTTTCTCCAGCTAAACTTATTAGGTCGGATCTTTTCTTTTTATCTTTTTCTGAAAATGCTTTTTCTAAATCTTGTGTAAGCTCTTCTTTTATTTTTTTAGAAACCTTGCTAAGGTCTTTTTCTTCAATTTTCCATTTTTCTTTTGAAGCTTTTTTTGCTAACTTTTCTATGCCCTTTATTACATTGGTAAAACTCTCGTGACCAAATTTTACAGCATCTAACATTTCTTTTTCTGTTAAGCCAGAAGCTTCGGACTCTACCATTAAAACTGCATCTTTTGTTCCAGCAACAACTAAGTCTAGCTTAGAATTTTCCAATTCTTTTTTTGTCGGGTTTAAAACATTTTTATTATCTATAAAACCAACTCTTGAGGCTGCTATAGGGCCTTTAAAAGGTAATCCTGAAATCGACAAAGCAGCTGAACAAGCTATTATTGACAGTATATCAGCTTCATTTTCATTATCATACGAGAGCACTGTAGGTAAAACTTGTACCTCATTTTTAAAATTTTCTGGAAATAAAGGTCTTATTGGTCTGTCTATTAATCTTGAAATTAAAGTCTCAGACTCTGTTGGTCTTGCTTCTCTTTTAAAATACCCCCCTGGAATTTTTCCTGCTGCGTAATATTTTTCTTGGTAATTTACTGAAAGAGGAAAATAATCTAAATCAGGATTAACTTTTTTTGCACCAACTACTGTCGCAATTACTACCGTTTCCCCACAAGTAGCAATAATAGCTCCATCGGCTTGGCGAGCAATTTTTCCTGTTTCTAAAGTTACTTTTTTTCCGCCAAAATCTATTTCTTCTTTAAATTCTTTAAACATTTATTTCCTCAAATTAAGTTTTTTAATTATATCTGTATATGCTTTTGGATTACTTTTACTTAAATATTGCAGTAGCTTCTTCCTTCGATTTACAGATTTGGTTAGTCCCCTAGTTGAATGCTTGTCCTTTTTAAATTTTTTAAAATGTTCAGAAAGATTTTTTATTTTTTCGCTTAATATTCCAATTTGAACTTCTGTTGATCCTACATCATCTTTATGGGTTGCTAATAGTTTTATTATATTTTTTTTTGATTTCATCTGTTTTTATTTTCTTTAATAAGTTTTTCAATTCTTTCTGCATAATCAAAAGATTTATCTTCTACAAAGTTTAAACGTGGAAGATATTTAATATCCAGTTTTTTTGATAGAGCCTTTCTAACAAGATAAGAAAACTCGGTCAATATATTTACTGTTTTTTTTGTTTCTTTACCACCAAGTGGTATAATATAGGCTCTTGCCGACTTTAAATCAGAACTCATTTTTACCTCAGTAACAGTTACCATTTTTGTATTTAATGCTGGTATTTTAGCTTCGTTTCTTAAAAAAATTTGGCCTAGATTTTGTTTAACGAGCTCACCCACTCTTAGGTGTCTATGATTTGGGTTGCCTTCGATGGAATTTTTAATCATTTATTCGTCTTTCTATCATATCAACTTTGTAGGACTCGATCATATCTTTTTCCTTAAAATCAAGGAAGTTTTTGAACGTAATACCGCATTCAAGTCCACTTTTAACTTCTTTAGCAGCATTTTTTTCTCTAAAAATACTTGTAATTTGACCATCGTATACAATCTTTCCATCTCTTATGATTCTAGCTTTAGAATTATTTTTAATTTCGCCTTCAGTGACTTTTGATCCAGCAACTTTTCCTGACTTTGAAAGTTTAAAAATTTTGAGTATCTCAGCCGTGCCCTCGATTTTTTCTTTTCTCTCTGGTTCAAGTAGTCCTGAAAGGGATTTTTCTACAAATTCAATAGCTTTATAAATAACATTAAAAAATTCTATTCTTACCTTTTGAGCTTCTGATAATTTTTTTGCTTCTTTGTTTGGTTTTACATTAAAGCCGATAACTACTGCATTTGACGCTTTTGCAAGTGATATATCAGTTTCGTTAATCATGCCAATATCTGATAAAACAATTTTGGGACTTACTTCAGAATGATTAATTTTATTAATTGCATTTCTTAATGCTTCACTTGACCCTTGTACATCTGATTTTAAAATAATATTTAATTCATCTTTTGTTCCTTGTTTGTCAAATAATTTTGTGTTGTCTTGGGAGATTATATTTTCGTTTTCTTTAATACCCGCCTTTTCAAAATCATTTATTTTTTTTGCCTCTTCTTCATTCTCAACAACAAAGAATTCATCACCTGCTTTTGCTGATTCTTGCATACCAAGTATCTCCACCGGCATTGAAGGTTGGGCTAATTCAAGGTTTTTTCCATCATGACTTATCATGGCACGTATTTTTCCTAAAGTTTTACCGCACACAAAATGATTTCCTCTTTTCAAAGAACCTTCTGTTACTAAAATAGTTGAAACTGGTCCTTTTCCTTTATCTATCTTAGATTCTAAAACTATCCCTCTAGCTTGACCATCTTTTGCTGCCTTTAAATCTAAAACTTCTGCTTGTAGCAAAATTGTTTCTTTTAATTTGTCTAAATTTGTTTTCTTAGTTGCTGATACTTCCACAAATAAAGTATCACCGCTCAAGTCTTCGGCTACTAATTCGTATCGCATAAGATCGTTCTTTATTTTACCAATATTAGAATTTGGTAAATCACATTTATTTATCGCAACGATTATTGGAACTTTTGCGGCTTTTGCATGTTGAATTGCTTCGACAGTTTGTGGTTTAACGCCGTCATCAGCAGCAACTACTAAAACAACTATGTCTGTTACTTTCGAGCCTCTTGCTCGCATTTCTGTGAATGCTGCATGACCCGGAGTATCAATAAAGGTGATTGCTTTGCCATCCGCACTTCCAACTTGATAAGCTCCTATATGTTGTGTTATTCCACCGTGCTCACCAGAAACTACATTTGTACTTCTTAAAGAGTCTAGCAAAGACGTTTTTCCATGGTCAACGTGCCCCATGATGGTGACTATTGGCGACCTTGTAGATAAGTTTTTCCCATTATTTTTTGTGGCTTTGTTTAAAATTTTTTCAGGAACACTCTCAAAAATTGGATTGTGGCCGAACTCCTTAACAATATATTCTGAGGTATCTTTATCAATAGTATGATTTATTGTTGCTTTAACTCCCATATTCAACAAAAATTTTATTATATTTGTCGATTGTTCAGCCATTCTATTAGATAACTCTTGAATAGTAATTTGTGATGGAATTTTAACTTCTCTTATAACTTTCTTAAATTCTTTTTTCTCATCTGCATTTAAACCAATTTTATCTTTTAGTCTTGCTCTTTTAACTGAAGCCAAGCTTCTTTGTTTAATTTCAAATTCTTCAACATTCATTGCAGTTGAAATTGTCATCTTTGACTCTCTTTTGCTGTTAAAATTTTTATCACGGAAATTTCCTTTTTCTTTTGTTCTGTCGGTTTCATCTTTTTTATTTTTATCTGATCTAATAAATCTTTTTGTAGCCTGCTGCTCAATAAATTTTCTATTAAAATTTCTGGTATTTTGACTGCCTTTAAAACCAGAATTTGATGAAAAATTTTTATTTGATTTAAATGAGGGTTTGGTATTTTTTTTCTTATCTACAACATAAGATTTTTTAGAAGTCTTACCATAAGTGCTGGGATTAAATTTTTTGGTAAAAGAACTTGATATTGTTAATGTTTTTTTTTTACTTTTATCTTTTTGCATATTTTAATCTGCGAACACAATCTTTCTTGCGCCCATTATTAGATTATCAGCCTCTTCTTTGGTTAAATTAAATTCCTCCAAATACCCTTCAACCTTTATTCTTTTGCCTTTGATTTCATCCATACCACCAATCAGTTCATCAGAAGAAAGTTCAGCAAAATCTTTTAGTTTTTTAATATTTTTTTCGCCTAAAACAACTAACATTCCTTGGGTTATTCCCTCAAGTTTTGTTAATTCGTCTTCTACACCAAGTTTTTTCAATTTTTCTGAAATTTCATGTTTTTCTTTAACTAAATATTCTTTTCCTCTTTCAATTAATTCTTTTGCAGTTGATTCTTCTATACCTTCAATTTTTGAAAGATCATCAACATTGGATTGTGCTATTTCTTCAATGTTTTGAAAGTTTTCAGAAACCAAGAGTTGGCCGAGTGTTTCGTCGACCTCTAACGCTTTTACTAGAAGTTCAGTTCTTTCTTTAAATTCTTTTTGTCTTCTCTCCGAGTCTTCAGCATCTGTAAGTATATCTATTTCATAATTGATAAGTTTAGATGCAAGCCTTACATTTTGGCCTCTTCTTCCAATAGCCTTACTTAAATTTTCTTCTGATAAAATTACTTCTATTCTTTTATTTTCCTCATCAATTAAAACTTTTTGAATTTCAGCTGGTGATAAAGACTCTGCAACTAATGTTGGAAGGTCTTCTGTCCATTTAATTATATCAATTTTTTCACCTTGAAGTTCATTTACAACTGTTTGAACTCTACTTCCTCGCATTCCTACACATGCACCTACAGGATCCAAAGATGAGTCTTTTGAGTTAACACATATTTTTGCTCTACTTCCAGGATCTCTTGATACTGACATTATTTCAATTACGCCTTCATAAATTTCAGGGACTTCTTGAAAAAATAATCTGGCTAAAAATTGTGGGTGTGCCCGTGATAAAAAAATCTGGTGGCCTTTTGAGTCCTGTTTTACCTCAAAACAATAAGCTTTTACCCTATCGCCATTCTTAAGGACTTCTCTTTGGATTAACTCCTCTTTCCTTATAATTCCCTCGGCTCTTCCTAGATCAATAATGACATTTCCGTACTCTGTTCTTTTTATTATCCCGCTAAGAATTTGGCCTTGTTTATCTTTAAAATCTTCAAATTGTCTGTTTTTTTCTGCTTCTCTAACTTTTTGAGAAATAACTTGTTTAGCACTCTGTGCTGCTATTCTACCAAAATCAATTTGTGGCAATTCTTCGTAAATCTTATCTCCGATTTTTAGATTTTTATTTTGTTTATCTAAGCTCTCTGCTTGCTTAAGTGTAATCTGCTTAACTGGATCCTCAACATTCTCAACGATTTCTAGAACTTTTTGAATTTTTATACTTCCGTCTTCTCTATTGATTGTAGCTTCAATCGCATTTTCAAAACCGAATTTACTGTATGCAGCTCTTTGTATTGCTGTTTCCATAGAATTTAGTATTAATTCTTTATCTATGGATTTTTCGTTTGCTACAGAATCTACAATTCTTAAAAGTTCTTGTTTATCTAAGCCTCTATTTAACATATTTTTGTTTTACCTAAAAAAAAATGGGCAAAAGCCCATTTGGTCTTCCAAGTGTTTTTTATTAATTTAATTTAAAAATTCATTATTTTCAAGAATTTTTTTTTAAAAATAGATATTTTATCGGTCTTTTCCCATGAAAAAGAACCATCCTGCCCTGGTTTTCTTCCGAAATGTCCATATGAGGCCGTAGGTTCGTAAATGGGCCTATTAAGATTTAACATTTCTCTAATTCCTCTAGGGCTAAGATCAAAATTATTTTTTATCAACTTTTCAACGTGTTTCTCTTTTTCTTGATCTCCATCGAAAAGATTTACATAAATGGATAATGGTCTTGAAACACCGATAGCATAAGAAAGTTGTATTTCGCATTTTTTAGCAATTTTGGATGCTACAATGTTTTTAGCAATATACCTTGCTGCGTATGCTGCGGATCGATCAACTTTACTTGGGTCTTTTCCTGAAAAAGCTCCACCACCATGACGTGCTGCCCCACCGTATGTATCAACAATAATTTTTCTTCCTGTTAATCCGGTATCACCGTCTGGTCCACCAATAATAAATTGTCCTGTTGGATTTACATAAAAATCTTTATCGTTTAGATTTGATAATAATTTTTTTGGAATTGCTTTCTCTAAATATGGTCTTACAATTTCTTTGACTTGGGATTGTGTTACTTCGGGCGAATGTTGTGTAGAGATAACAACAGCAGTAACCTTTGATGGAACACCATTCTCATACTCCAAAGTTACTTGACTTTTAGAGTCTGGTTCAAGCTTGTCAGCTTTTCCGTTTTTTCTGTCAATTGCCATCAACTCTAAAATTTTATGTGAATAAAATATTGGAGCAGGCATCAAAACGTCAGTTTCGTCACATGCATAGCCAAACATTATGCCTTGGTCTCCAGCTCCTTCATCTTTATTGCCTTTGGAGTCAACACCCATTGCTATATCTGATGACTGTGAGTGTAAATTTATGTCCACATTACAATTCTTCCAATGGAATCCCTTTTGCTCATAACCAATGTCTCTGATACAGCTTCTAACTTTTTCCTCTAGATGACTTTTATTAATCTCTGGCCCTCTTGTTTCTCCTGCTAACACAACTTTGTTGGTTGTTGATAAAGTTTCGCAAGCCACTCTAGAAAAAGGATCTTTTGATAGATAACTATCGACAACCATATCAGAAATTCTGTCACAAACTTTGTCCGGGTGACCTTCAGAAACTGACTCGCTGGTAAAAAAATATTTTTTTGGATTCATTAGATTTTAAATTTTCTTAAAATTAAAAATATAATTATAAATGTAATTAAAACTGACAAAAATATCAAATCCTTTTTAATTTGTTTTTCATCTTTCTTTAGTATCGGTAAACTCAATTCTATATTTCCCATTTCATTTGGCTGCAAATTTTTCAGAATTTTTCCCTCTGGACTTATAAAAGCACTAACGCCCATATTTGCTGCCCTAAGTGTAAAAACACTAGACTCGATTGATCTAAAGATTGCTTTTGCAAAATGCTGATGTGGTCCAATACTTTTTCCAAACCATGCATCTTCTGAGATATTGATTAAAAAATTATATTTATTATTTTTTTCTACTAAGTCTGGAAAAATTATCTCATAACAAATTAAAGCAAGTATATTTATTTTTTTTTTATTAAACTCGAATTCTAATAAAGATTTTCCTTTACCGCTTGAGAAAGAAACATAGCCTGCAGTAATTTTTTTTAGACCTAAAGAATTGAAAATAGGTTCAAAAGGTAAAAATTCTCCAAATGGCACAAGTTTTTTCTTATCATACTTCGATACAAACTGAAGATTATTATTTGAAACAATCATGCTATTGAAATATTTATCCTGAGATAGAATTTTTTTTGAAGTATTGGCTCCAAATATAATTAAATGATTTTCAGAAAAATTTTTTTTGAATAATTCTTTAACTTTTTTATTTTTATAAAAATTCACATCTATAAACACACCTTCAGGCCAAATAAAGATTGTTTTTACCTTCTTATTTGGTTCNCTGTATTTGATTAGTTTAGATGCTACATCTTCTTCGTCCTTAAAATTTGCCATATCAATTTTTGCTGAAACAATTTTAAAATTGATTTTTTCTGATGGATATTTTTTTAAAGAATTGATTTTATATGAACCATAAAAATAATTTGAGAAAGTAAGAGCAATAAATATTGGTATTAAATAATATTTGAATTTATTTTTAAAAAAAAATAATGCCGGTAAAAAAAAAAATTGTAATAATAAAAAAATTAAATGAGAAAATTCCAATTATTTTCAAAATTTGTAAACTTTCGATTGACCAAGAAAGACTATAACTCCAAATATTCCATGGGAAACCGGTTAAAATTTTACTTCTAATAAAATCTGAAGAAGAAAATGCTAAACTAATCAATATAATTGATGATAGATTCTTTTCACAAAAATTCCCAATTAAAGCTATGGGCAATGAAAAAAATAAAGATAAAAATAGAGGAATTAAAAATAAGCTAAATGGGATTAAAATTTTAAANGTAGGTTCAAATGTTAATGAATTTGCTATCCAAAAAATACCAAAAAAGAAAAAGCCAAATCCGAAAGATGAACCCAGAATAAACAAATTTTTAATAAAAGGTTTTTTTCTATAGGTGCTTTTAGACTTTTTTTTTACATATATTATTATAAAAAATAATAAAGGTAATGATAAAAAATTGATAAAAAACAAATTAAATGGTTGGAAAGACAAGACAGTTATACCACCCAAAATTAAGGGAAATATAAAAATTATAAAAATTCTTTTATTAAAAAAATCAAACATTAATTTTTTTTGATTTTACCCAATATTAGTTTTTCTATTTTATTCATTTTGTAATAATCACTGTCTTTTTTATGCTTATGTCCGAGTAAATGTAAAAAACCATGAATCCATAATTTATTGAAATTTTCTTTAAAATTTTTTTTTTTCAATTTTATAGTAATTTAAAATTACGTCTCCTAAATAAATATATTTTTTTTTTTAATTTGTAAATTTTATTAGGATCATTAAATGGGAAAGATAGTATATCTGTAGGCTTACTTTTTTTTCTAAATTTTTTATTAAGTAGTTTTATTTCTTTATTACCTGCTAATAAGATTGAAAAGTTTATATTTTTATTTCTCAAAAAACTAATTGAATTATTTAAATATTTAACTTTATTATTTAAATATTTATGTGGATTGGATATTTTTTTTTTCCAATTTTTATTTTTGATGAAAACATCAACTTTTATCATCTGTTTTTTGTTGGTAGGCCTGTATAATTTTGGATACTAGTGGGTGCCTTACAACATCAGTGTGGTCAAATTCAATACATTTTACTTCTTCAATATCTTGCAGAATCTTTTTTGACTGAAGCAAACCTGAGTGATTTTTATTTATAAGATCTACTTGAGAAGGATCACCATTTACAACTATTTTAGAGTTTTCACCAATCCTTGTTAAAAACATTTTGATTTGAGTTAATGATGCATTTTGTGCCTCATCTAATATTGCAAATGAATTTTTTAAAGTTCTTCCTCTCATAAATGCTAGAGGAGCAATCTCTATTTCTCCAGTCTCAATTTTCCTTTGAACTTTTTCATATCCAAAAAAATCATATAAAGCATCATATAATGGTTGAAGATATGGATCGACTTTCTCTTTTAAATCTCCAGGTAAAAAACCTAATCTCTCACCCGCTTCTACAGCTGGTCTTGATAAAATAACTTTTTCTACTTTCTTTTCCATTAACATATTAACTGCCGCGGATACTGCTAAATAACTTTTACCTGTACCAGCTGGTCCTAGGGACAAAACTATATCCTCTTTTAATAAGGCTCTTAGATATTCAGACTGTTTTTTAGATTTTGGTATAACAGATCTTCTTGGAGTCTTTATTACTTGGTCAATAGATCTTATGTTGCTTTTATCCATTAAATTCTGGCTTTCAATTTTTTTTATAGAATAATCTACATCATTATCTTCCAAAGAACCAGTTACTAGAATTTTATTTACTAAAAACACAAGAGCATTTGATACTGAAAGAACTGATTCTCTTTCGCCTTTTATAGTGAGAGAATTGCCTCTAAAGAAGATTTTTGTATTACTTAATTTTTCAATTTTAATTAAATTTTTATTAAATTCACCAATTATTTGAGACAAAATATTGTTGTTAAAAATTTTTATATTCGATGTTTCTTTATCAATTTTTTTTATAGAAATTTCTTTATTTAAATTTTTTGCCTCCAACATTATGCTGCTACTTCTCTTTCATTAGAACACTTTTTACCAAATAGTGATTTTTTATCAAATTTATCAATTCTAACTTTAATAAGTTTTCCAATGTCGGCATCACTTACATTATTTAATATTACTGGTGTTAGATCTTGAGTTCGCCCAAAATATTGGGTCTGATTTTTTAATCTATTTTCAACTAAAACTTCTTCTAATTTTTCAATTTTATCATTATTTTTTTGCATTTGAATTTTTTCCAATAAGTTTTGTAAAATTATTAATCTTTTCTTTTGCACTTTTATATCTACCATTTCCATTTTAGAGGCTGGTGTGCCAGGTCTAGGACTATAAATGAAAGAAAATGAGTTAATAAAATTTACTTTTTTTATTAGTGAAATTGTATCATTAAAATCTTTTTCACTTTCTCCNGGATAACCAACTATAAAATCACTCGAAAATTTTATTTCTGGATTAATTTTTTTTAGTTTAACTATCGAGTCTAAGTATTCCTCTCTAGTATGTTTCCTGTTCATATTTTTAAGTATTTCGTCTGAACCACTTTGTACGGGTAAATGAAGAAATGGCATTAATTTTTTTTCTTGTTTGTAACAATTGATTAAATCATCCGTCATATCTTTCGGATGTGATGTAGTATATCTAATTCTTTTTAATTTTTTATTTTTACCTATTTTTAAAATTAAATCTGAAAGTCTGATTTTTTTTTTATATAAATATGCATTAACATTCTGGCCTAACAATGTTATCTCTTTTGCCCCATTTAAAACTAAATGACCTACTTCTTTTAAAATTTCTTCTGGGGATCTTGAATATTCACTTCCCCTTGTATAAGGAACNACACAAAAATTACAGAATTTATCACAGCCCTCCTGAATAGTCACAAAAGCTGAAACTTTTGTATCTGAATTTTTTAAACTATTTAATTTATCAAATTTTTCTATTACATCAAAATCAGTTAAATTAAACCTCTTCATTTCGTTATTTAGTGAAAATAATATATTAGGAATATTTTGATATGACTGTGGCCCAATCACGGCATCTATATAAGGTTCTCTTCTAATCATTTCATCATTTTCTGCCTGAGCAACGCAACCTGTAACTAAAACTAATGGTTTAGTCTTATTTCTATAATTTTTTTTTAATCTTCCAATATCCGAATACACTTTCTCTGTTGCTTTTTCTCTTATATGGCAGGTATTTAAAATGTAGCAATTTACATTTTGAGAGTCAAAACTTTGTAAATATCCATTTGACTTAAATAAATCAGAAATACGATTACTATCATATTCATTCATTTGACATCCGAAAGTTTTAATGAAAAATTTTTTTGACAAATTATTAATTTTTTTTAATTTTAGATCCGTAGAGTTCAAGTTTATGATCTACAAGCTTATAACCCAATTTTTGGGCAATTTTATTTTGTAGTTCCTCAACTTCTTTATCAACAAACTCTACTATCTCGCCAGAATTTATATCAATAAGATGATTGTGGTGTTCTTCGGTCGTTGGCTCGTATCTAGACTTGCCTTCTTTAAAGTCATGTCTAATTAAAATACCAGATTCCTCGAATAGCTTAATTGTTCTATAAACTGTAGCTATACTAATTTTTCTATCAATTAATGAAGCTCTTTTATGAAGCTCATCAACATCTGGATGATCTTTCGATCCAAAGGTTTGTTTTGAGTCTGATATCACCTTAGCAATAATTTTTCGCTGTTCGGTTAACCGAACTCCCTTTTCTTTACATTTTTCCTCAATTTTACTCATTTAAATAATTTACTAATCTAACTTAAATATATGGGTTTAATCAATTTATTTTGTATTAAGTTTTTTTTGATTAATAATTCAATATTTTTCAAGTTAAAATCGTTTAGATCTGCATCTTTATACCCATATAAATTGGCCCCGGTTGCTATTTTAATCCCTTTTGCCGCAGCGATTGATATTCTTATTCCGGTAAAGCTACCTGGACCAATATTAACCAAAACTGAAAAGTTTTTATCAATTTTAACTTTTTTTTCCTTAATTAACTTATAAACACTATTCACAAGTAAGTCTTTTTCTCTAATATTTGTTTGAAGTTTTTTGACAAAAAAATTATTATTAACCTTTAACCCAATTGAGTCATTTTTGCCTGTGAAATTAATTATAAAAAAGTCTTTTATCATATTTATATTTATAGTTTTTTTGAATATTTTTAACAATTCTTATTCTTATTCAAAAAATATTGAAGATTATGGCATTATTAGCATCATGTATCATCGTTTTGAAGAGAATAAATACCCATCTACTAATATTAAAATTAATGATTTTAAAAGCCATATTAATGAGATTAGAAATTCTGATCTCAAATTTATTACTTTAGAAGAGTTTAAAGAGTCCTTTAATAAAAATAATTCTTCTAGAAAAATTTTACTGACGATAGATGATGCTTTTTCATCATTTTATAAAAATGCTTGGCCAATTTTGAAAAGAGAGAAGATACCATTCATAATTTTTGTAAATACAGAGACAGTTGGTTCTAACGGTTATATGAATTGGGAACAAATACAGAGTATTTCAAAATATAATTTTGTTCATATTGGAAATCATAGCCATAGTCACGACTATCTTGTTGATAAAACTGATGAAGAAATAATAAAAGATCTTACAATTGCGAAAAAAATTCTTAAAAAAAAATTAAATTATGAAACAAAAATTTTTGCATATCCTTTTGGTGAATATAAAAGTTCTTATATAGAAATAGTGAAAGATCTTGGCTTTGAATATGCATTTGGTCAGCATTCTGGAGTTATCGATAAAACTAAAAATAAATACGAACTTCCAAGATTTCCAATCAATGAAAAATACGGTGAAATTAAAAGATTTAGAAGTTTATTAAAAAATATTCCATTCCCTTACAAAAAAATATTGCCTGAAGAAAAATATCTTACAGATAACAATAACCCTCCTGATGTAACTATTAGTTTTTTTGAAAATCAAATAAATCTAGATGATATTAATTGTTATTCTAACGAACAAAACAAATGGAGAAAATCAAAATTACTTTTTACAAATAAAAATGAATTAAAAGTGATTTTAGATGGTAAATTTATTACTGAAAGAGGAAGAGTTAATTGCTCTTTAAGAGATAAAAGCGGATATTGGAGATGGTTAGGAATACAATTTGTTATTGCTGATTTATAAATTACAAAGTTAAAGACTTTGATCTACTAGAGTTCATTAATATGGAACTATCAAAATCAGTTAAATCATTTTGTTGTATAATTTTTTTTAGAATTTTAACGTATTCTGATCCTGTTTGTGCATAATTATAGAGATAGTCAACAAGTTCTACTCCAATAATTTTTTTATTACTTTCTCTTTTCTCGGCTCTTTCTTTTCTAAATTCTGAATACCCTCTATGTGTATTTAAATTTTTCATATATGCACTTACAGAAGATTGGAGTTTAGAAAACTTAAGAATTTTATGTTCCTTCTTCTCATCTTTTTGTGATGGTTCAATACCATCTCCATCCCAAGTCCATTGGCCATACATGGCATTACCCTCCAACGCAAATCTAGATGTGCCCCAACCACTTTCTTTTGCTGCCTGTGCAATAGCGATTGAGGTAGGAATAATGTCNATTCTTTGTTTAAGTTCTGTAACATCCTCTCCTTTTACATCATAATCTTTAAATCTTCTTTTGAGCCAAACTTTTTCGCCCATTGAATTGGACTGTTTACCTAAAATTTTAAATAGTTTATTTCTATCGTCCAATATCTTTTCATTTTCACTTAAAATTAATGGCATTACAATTTTTATGAAAGTGTCTTTTCTTTTGTTCGTGCTTTTAATTTTTTTTAAGTCTTTTGGTAGTTTGGTTAGATATACTGGTTTTACCGACTGACCTAATCTTATACTTTTTAAATCATATTTTAGGTTTTCGAATAAATTTAGAGTAATTTGTGTATCAATACCTATATAATTTTCGTCATTTTTCTTATTATTTGAGAATTCTGTATTATCCTTTTTTTTGTAATTGTCACTTTCAAAGTCAGACTTATATTCTTTTGCTACATATGTGAATTTAATCTCGCTTGTAACAGTCTTTATAAATGGTCTTACATAAATTAAACTAATTAAAAATGTAATCAAAAATAAAGTTATTAAAACATTTGTTAAGACTTGTTCTTTAAATTTTATTTCAGCAATTTTTTTTTTATTATAACTTTGCTCAGGTAATCTTATTTTATTTTTTAATAAGATTAGTTCGACTTGAGAAGTCGTTAGTTTCTTTTTAGATTTAGCATATAATTTAAGATCATCTATTTTATAAAGTTTACCTAATTCTAATAATTGTTCTAAATAAGATGTTGTTTTCAACTTCATTAGATTAGATTGCTTCTACATTCTTAACATCTTTTATGTAGTGTCGTAATAGATTTTGGACTCCATTTTTTAGAGTTATGACTGAGCTTGGGCAGCCAGAGCAACTTCCTCTTAACTCAACTTTAACCGTTCCTTTTTGAAAGGATATAAATTTTATATCACCACCATCCTTGGCTACAGCAGGTCTTATTTTGCTATCTAGAACTTTTTGTATTTCTTCTTCTATTGTATTGCTCTCTTTATTTAGTACCTCATTAGTTAAGGTCTCTTTAAGAAGAATTGGTTTTTTATCTTTTTCTTGATGATCATTAATCTCTGATATTATTGAAGGTTTCAAGCTATCCCAATTTGCAGTTTCTATCTTTTTAACACTTATAAAGTTGTCTGAAACTAGAACTAATTCCACTCCATCAAAATTTAGCAAGTTTTTAATTAAATTATTTGTATTTGATTTAATATCTTTTTTTTGAAATTCTTTAGGACCAATTTCAGAAAATTTATTATTTGAAATAAATTTTAAAGCATTTGGATTAGGAGTTGTTTCAGTTTGTATCATAATAAATTCATAACATATTTGGGTTATTAAATAAATCCCACAATTTCTTTTATTTCTTTTAAGTTTTTATCTGCAATTATTTTCGCTTTTTCGGCTCCATTTCTTAAAATATTCAATAATTGAGACCTATCCTTATTTAATTCTTTTATTTTTTTTCCTATGGGACAAATTGTTGCAATTAGTACATCGGAAAGATTTTTTTTAAATTTAGAAAAATCCTTACCTTCCATTTCTTTTAAAGTTTTTTCTAGAGAATTATTAGTTATCGATGAATATATATTAAGCAGATTTAATGCTTCAGGTCGCTTTTCCAAATCATTTTTGTCTGCTGTTATTAAAGATGAGTCTGTTTTTGCTTTTTTAATTTTTTTTTCAATTTGGTCCTCACTATCTTGTAAATTGATTCTAGAATAATCAGACTCCTCGGATTTGCTCATTTTCTTTTTTCCATCTCTTAAACTCATTACTCTAGAAAAATTTTTTTGTATTAAAGGTTCTGGAATTGGAAAAAAATTTTCTTTATTAAAATCATTATTAAATTTATTCGCTATATCCCTACAAAGTTCAAGGTGTTGCTTTTGATCATCTCCAACTGGTACGTGGGTTGCCTTATATAAAAGTATATCTGCTGCCATCAAATTTGGATAAACATATAATCCAACACTTGCATTTTCTTTATTTGACCCAGCTTTCTCTTTAAATTGAGTCATTCTATTAAGCCATCCTAACCTTGAAACACAATTGAAAATCCAGGCTAACTCTGCATGAGCACTAACTGATGACTGACTAAAAATTATATTTTTTTTAAAATCTAATCCACAAGCAACAAAAGTTGCAACAGTTTCGAAAATACTATTTTTAAGCTCTTTGGGNTCTTGAAATACTGTAATCGCATGAAGGTCAACTATGGAATAAATACAATTCATTTTTTTTTGAAGTTTAACAAAATTTTGAATAGCACCTAGATAGTTACCCAGATGTAAATTTCCAGTAGGTTGAACTCCCGAAAAAACTAAATCTTTAAAATTTTTGTTCATTTTATTTTGTAACTTTTTAGGTTTAATATCCCTAAAATTTTAGCAATAATTAGATACAAAGTTGATGACAAACCTACCATAATTAACAAATAAATTAATTTAAATTCATTTGAATATTCAAACTTATCCTCAAAATAATTTAGACCATTATAAAGAAAAATAGACATTAAAAATGTTGAGATCAAAATTTTAAAAATATTTGATGTCAAAATGTTTTTTAAGAATAATATTTTGTTTCTTCTTAAAAAAATTAGATAAATTATAACTCCAACCCAAGTAGATAAAGAAGTTGCAATCGGTATAATAATAAAACCGTATTCTTTAAAAAGTGATAAACTAATAATAATATTTATTAACATAACGAAGAAAGAAATATAAAATGGTAGCTTAGTGTTATTTCTTGCAAAATAAAAATTTGACAAAACCTTTATCAGGGCAAAAGCTGGTAAACCAAAAGAAAAAAATATTAAAGCTTGGGAGGTATTATAAACATCCTCCTTATTAAATGACCCGTAACCAAATAAAGAATTAACAATTTGTTCTGATATTATTAATAATCCTAATGCAGCAGGAATTGATAACAGTAAACACAATTCAATAGATTTTGTTTGCAATTTTTCAACTAAAATTTGTTTTTTTAATTTAATACTTTTTGCTAAATTTGGTAAAGCAACAGTTCCAATTGCTATNCCTGCGATCGCCAAATTAATTTGGTAAATTCTGTCTGCGTAGTACAAATAAGATACAGCACCTGATTGAAATGATGCAATTATTGTTCCAATTAAAATATTAATCTGAGTTATTCCAGAAGAAAAAATACTTGGAATTAATTTTTTAAAAAAAACTCTTATATTATTGTTAATTTTTTTAATAAATAAAATTGAAGGAAAATAAAATTTACGAGTAACAATAACAAGAATAATGAATTGAAATATTCCTGCCAATGTCACTCCAACTGACAAGCTTTTTGCAATGTTAAGATTGTTATTAAAAGCCAGAAAAAGTGATAGAATTAGAATTACATTTAAAATTATGGGTGCTGCTGCGGCAGCAGCGAACTTGTTATTAGTGTTTAAAATACCTGATAATAAAGAAGATAAAGTTACAAAAAGTAAAAATGGAAATGTTATTCTTGTAAATTCTACTGCCAAATTGAACTTTTCTGAATTTTCATAAAAACCTGGTGCTATGATATAAACTATAAAAGGAGTGAAAATTTCGATTATAATAATTAAAAATACAAGTAATATTGAAATTATACTTAAAACTTCATCAGCGAATTTCTTTGCAAATTTTTTACCTTTAATTTTTTGGTCTGAGTAACTTGGTATAAATGCAGCATTAAATGTACCCTCAGCAAATAACCTTCTGAAAGTGTTTGGAAGTCTGAAAGCAACAAAGAAAGCATCAGCATAAATACTTGTACCTAAAAAAATTGCTATTAAAATATCTCTTAAATAGCCCAAAACTCTACTTACTAAAGTATAAAACCCAAAAACCGACGTAGAAGACAATAAATTCATATTTAAGACAAATTGTTAGTGATTTAATATCATTTATATTACATAATTAGTTTTTAATGACAAAAAAATCAAAAATTGACCATTATACTGATAAAGAAGCACTGGAGTTTCATAATAGAGGAAAGTCTGGCAAAATTGAGATAATTTCCNCTAAATCTTTGACNACAAAAAGAGACCTTTCTCTTGCTTATTCTCCTGGTGTTGCAGTTCCTGTTTTAGAAATATCAAAAAATCCTGATGCGGCGTATGAGTATACTAGCAAAGGAAACTTAGTTGCAGTAATAAGTAATGGTTCAGCCATTCTTGGATTGGGAAATTTAGGTGCTTTAGCGTCTAAGCCTGTTATGGAAGGAAAAGCTGTATTATTTAAAAGATTTGCTGATATAGACGCCATAGATATAGAAATAGATAATAAAAATTCTGATGAGATAATTAAATGTATCAGGAATATTGGAAATAGTTTTGGCGGGATTAATTTAGAGGATATAGCTGCGCCTGATTGTTTTATAATTGAAAGAAAACTAAAGGAGAGTTTAGATATTCCAATTTTTCATGATGATCAGCATGGGACAGCGATTATTACTTCTGCTGCTTTAATAAACGCATTAGACTTATCAAATAAAAAGCCAAGCAATGTTAAAATTGTTATAAATGGAGCTGGCGCTTCTGCATTAGCTTGTGCAAATCTTTTTAAAAGTATTGGTATAAAAACTGAAAATATAATTATGCTTGATAGAAAAGGAATTATTTACAAGGGAAGAGACAATGTTGATCAGTTTAAATCAGAATATGCAGTTGAAACAAAATTAAGAACGCTTAAAGACGCAATGAAAGGGGCAGATGTATTTTTGGGTTTGTCAGCAAAAAATGTTTTAGACAAAGATATGGTAAAATCTATGGCTGAGAATCCTATAATATTTGCGTGCGCAAATCCTGATCCTGAGATAAAACCTGAGTTAGTTGATGAAGTAAGAACAGACGCAATAGTTGCAACTGGAAGATCAGACTATCCAAATCAGGTTAATAATTTAATTGGTTTCCCTTATATATTTCGGGGTGCTCTGGATGTTAGAGCAAAAGAAATTAATGAAGAAATGAAAATAGCAGCAGCTAAAGCTATTGCTAAACTTGCTAGAGAGGAAGTTCCTGACGAAGTGGTAAATGCTTATGGAGGGGAGAGGCCACATTATGGAAAAGAATACATCATTCCATCTACTTTTGACCCAAGATTAATCAGCCGAATACCTGCTGCTGTTGCACAAGCTGCTATGGAAAGCGGTGTTGCTAGAAAAAAAATATTAGATATCGAAAATTACAAAGATCAATTAGCTAACAGACTCGATCCGTCTATGAGCATTATGCAAGGTATTAATGCTCAAGTAAAAAAAAGACCCAAGACAGTTGTTTTTGCAGAGGGAGAAGACCAAAATATGCTTAAAGCAGCAGTTGCTTATAAAAATAGTCGATTAGGAACCCCAATTGTAATTGGAAATGAAAAGAGAGTGAAAGAGCAATTAAAAGAAATAGGGCTAGACGAAAACTACAAAATAAAAATTGTTAATTCGACTAATAAAGAAAAAAGAGAGATGTACACAAAAAAATTGTACGCAAAGTTGCAAAGAAAAGGTCTATTAGAAAGAGATGTAGATAGACTAATAAGAAATGACAGAGTTATTTGGGGATCTTCCATGGTTGAATGCGGAGATGCAGATGCAATGGTAACAGGAAATATCAGACATTACGCTGCATCAATTGAGAGTTTAAGAAAGGTTGTTGAAGCTAGACCTGGTGAAATACTATTCGGTCTTAACTTACTAATTACTCCTAAAAAAACTGTTTTTGTTGCAGACACACAAGTAAATGATTTCCCATCTGCAGAACATTTGATAAAAATTGCAACATCAAGTGTGAGAGTGGCTAGATTATTCGGATTTGACCCTAAAGTAGCTTTTTTATCTCATTCTACATTTGGCAAACCTTCATCTAGAAATACAAAGCATGTAAGAGAAGCTATTGAAACTTTAAAAAAGACTAACGTTGATTTTGATTTTGATGGGGAGATGCAGCCAGATGTAGCTTTAAATCCAAAATATAAGGAGACTTATCCTTTTTCAAAAATAGTAGGTAATGCAAACATTCTAATAATGCCTGCTCTTCATAGTGCTGCTATATCAACTAAACTTATGAGAACTATTGGGGGCGCAAAAACAATTGGTCCACTTTTAATTGGATTAGGTTTACCAATTGAAATAGCTCCTTTGAGATCGTCACCAAATGATATTTTAAATTTAGCATCAGTCGCTGCCTTCTCTTCTGAAGTAATAGATTACAGAAATAAGAAAAAGAATTAGTTTTTATTTCTACTTAAATCCTCAACTAAAATAATACTGGGGATGACCTCCTTTAATCCATAAATATTTTTAGTTTCATTAATTACCTGTTTTTTTTCATCTTTTGTCATTGAAATTCCAAATATGTATGTTTTGCCATTAATAGTATCGATATTGTAATTCGAAGCTCTTATTGATTTATTAAAGATGAAAGCAGTTCTTAGCTGGGACGTAATCAAAATATCTTTAGCTGTGCTTTTAAAATTAGTTTGTCCTTTTATTTTTATTGCACTTTTTACGGATCGCACTCCTTTTGTTTCCCAAGCTAACTTGGTAATTTTAAGTTTTTCCTCAGGCTCATCCACTTTACCTGATAGAAAAATGTTACCATCCAAGACCTTGATATCTATTGAGATAAAATATTTCTTTTCATTCAATGCCAATCTTCCCATTAAGTTCTTTTGCATAATTGAGTCATCAATTTGCATTCCAACTGTTCTAGGATCAAAAGCTATACTAACACCTGAGCCAAATACACCGACTGATGAGGTTCCTACACAGGAATACAGAAGCGAAGAAATTAAAATTATTTTAAAAAATAATGAAATTATTTTTTTATTTTTAAACATAAATCGTAAATTTCTTTTTTTGGCAATTTGTTTTTTTGTGAGATCAAATTTACTACATCACGCAAAGAATATCTTTTTAAATATTTGCTTATTTCTAATTTTAGGGTTTTTTTATCAACATTATTGTCTTCTAAAACATTTCTTTTGCCCAGATTTGATAATACAACTGTTAATTCACCTTTAATTTTACTTTTAAAACCATCGAAGTCCTTTAAATTCTTTCTATAAAACTCTTCATGTATTTTAGTCATTTCTTTAGCAATTAATATCTCTCTATTTGCAAAATATTTTTTAAAGAATTTTATATAATAATTAATTTTTATTGATGGTACAAAAAAAACGATACTAAAATTGTGATCTCTCAAGATATTCAATTCTTTCTCGATTTCTTTTTCTTTCTTTGGTAAAAAACCATAAAAAAAATACTTTTCATTAAAACCTGATACACTTGTTGCCGTTGTTATAGCCGAAACACCAGGAATTGGAAAAATTTTAATTTTTTTTTTAATGCATTCTCGTAAAAGTAATAAACCAGGATCTGATAGAATAGGCGTTCCAGCATCTGAAATGAGAGCAACTTTTTCACCTTTCAAGATCGAGTTAACAGCAAATGGTAATAATTTTTTTTCGTTAAATTTATGATAAGAAAATAGTTTTTTTTTAATTTTGTAAAAGTTCAATAATTTTATTGATCTTCTTGTATCCTCGCACAAGATTTTATCAGAATTTCTAAGTACATTTAAAGCTCTTAATGTAATATCTTCTAAATTGCCTATTGGAGTTGAAACAATATATAAACCTGGTAAAAAATTATTCATATTTATGAAAAAAATTGTTTTATTAATTTTATCTTATCTACTTATAAGTTTTAATACTTATGTTTTTTCGGCTGAGGATAAAAATCAAAATTTATTAAAAATTGGTGTTTTAGCTCCTTTTTCTGGAGAACTAAAAGATTTAGGAGAAGAAATACTCTATTCTGTTAATCTAGCTTTACATGATTTAGGAAACCCAGATATAAAAATATTTCCGGAGGACTCTGGATCGCAAAATGAAAAAATAGTTGAAGCGTGTGAAAAATATCGAAGCGATGGAATCAAAATTGTTATCGGCCCAGTGCAATCAAAACAAACAAATAAACTTTATGATTGCAATGAGATAATTTTTCTTTCTTTATCAAACATAAACTCCAACATTGATAAAAATATTATAATGCTAGGTATCAACCTTGAGTCACAACTTCTTTCGATAAGAAATTTTATAGAAAAGAAAAAGAAAAAGAAAACACTAATATTATTTCCGAAAAATATCTATACAAAACATATAGAAAAAAATATTTCACAGATTAATTTTACTAATTCAAAAATTTTCAAATATGATCAAGATCCAGAAAAATTAACGAAACAAATTGAAAGACTAACAAATTATAATCAAAGAAAAATAAATTTAGAAACAAGAATCAAAATACTAGAAGGATCAGACCAACCAAAAGATCTAAGAGAATTAAATAATTTAAAACAAAAATACACACTTGGAAAAATAAATTTTGACTCAATTATAATTTTAGATTTTGGTGACAGTCTAAAAAGTTTGCTAACTTCTCTTGCTTATACAGATGTATCAGGTGAAGAAATATTGATTGTAACTAGCAATCAATGGTTTGATCAAAGTCTTCTATCAGAAACTTCTATTAAAAGTTTTTATTTCCCATCAATTAATTTTAAAAATTTTAAAAATTTTAAAAAAGAATTTTTANATATTTATAAGTATAATCCTACAGAAATATCTATCTTGAGTTATGATGCTGTTGGTCTAATATATTATGCATGGAAACAGCCAGGCGAAATAAAATCTGTAAATGATTTTAATTTTAAAAAAGATATCAAAGGTAAAGTTGGAAAATTTAATATTTCAGATAACAAAGTAATTCAAAAGTTAAAAGTTTATAGAATAAAAGATGGAAATTTCACTGAATATAAGTTTTGATTTTTTTTTCTAATTTTTTATAAGCTATATANCTATGGTCAATAAGAAGTTTTTTTTTATAATCCATTTCAGCAAAGGTTTTTGAATATCCTTCAGGGATAAATATTGGGTCATAACCGAAACCATTTAAACCTTTTTTTTCGGATATATTGCCTTCAATTTTACCGACCTCTGTTATAAATTTTTTATTTTCCCAGTAAATCGTCAGACTGCTAATAAATCTTGCTTTAGTGCCCTTGTTAGTTCCTTTAACTTTTTTTAAAATTTCATTCATTGCGTTATCGAAACCACCGAATTGTTCTGCCCATCTTGCTGAATAAATACCAGGTTGATTATTTAAACATTCAATTTCTAATCCAGAGTCATCGGATAATGTGACCAATTTTGATTTTTCACAAAAAAATTTAGCTTTTAGCAAAGAATTATCTGAAAATGTTTTTCCTGTTTCATTTGGGCTTTCAATTTTCAAACTATTCGGTGAAATTTTTACTATTTCAGGGGGTAGTAAGTCTGAAATTTCTCTAAATTTGCCCATATTATGGGTCCCAATCAATATTTTATCAATTTTATACATACGTCTAGAAATTAAATAATTTGTAACTATATAGCAAGTATGAATGATTTAAATGACGAAAGTAAGTTGAATAAAGAAAAAGAAAATCAAGAAGATAAATTACCTATTGAGGATCAATTGAAAAACTCAGAGGATAAATTATTAAGATCATTAGCAGAAATAGAAAACCAACGTAATAGGTTTGAAAAGGAGATCAAAGAAGCTATAGACTTCGGAAGTTTCAATTTCGCACGAGAGAGTTTGGCTATTTTAGANAATCTTAGAAGGGCATATAATTCTATTAAAGATGATGAATCATTTAAGAACAATAAAGATTTGAATAAATTTTTAAAAAATATTGAAATTATTGAAAAAGANATACTTTCAATTTTTAAAAAAAACAAAATTGAAAAAATTGATACTAACAAAAAAAAATTTGATCCCAATTTTCATCAAGCAATGACCGAAATAGAAGATGACAAGGTTGAGCCTGGAAAAATAATTCAAGAAATTCAAGCCGGTTATATGTACGGTGATAGATTGCTTAGACCCTCTTTAGTAGCTGTTTCAAAAAAAATTGAACAAAAAGATCAAGAAATCAGGGAAAAAAGTGAAAAAAAATCCTAAATCCGCCTTGCATAAAGAAAAACAAACACCATATATGAATGATTATGAGTAGAGTAATTGGAATAGACTTAGGAACAACAAATTCATGTGTCGCCATAATGGACGGCAAACAAGCAAAGGTTATTGAAAATGCTGAAGGTCAAAGAACAACCCCATCAGTCGTTGCCTTTCTTGAAAAAGATGAAAAATTAGTTGGTCAACCAGCTAAGAGACAGGCAGTAACCAATCCGAATGATACAATATTTGCTGCAAAAAGACTTGTAGGAAGAACCTTTGATGATAAATCAGTAAAGAAAGACGTAGAAAAAGTTCCATTTAAGATAGTTAAGTCAGATAAAAATGATGCATGGATAGAGGCTAAAGGTAAAAAATATTCTCCATCACAAATATCAGCTTTTATTCTTCAGAAGATGAAAGAAACGGCTGAAAAATATTTAGGTCAGCCAGTTACACAAGCTGTAATAACTGTTCCAGCGTATTTCAATGATGCTCAAAGACAGGCTACAAAAGATGCAGGTAAAATTGCTGGTCTTGAAGTTTTAAGAATTATTAATGAACCAACTGCAGCCTCATTGGCATATGGTTTAGATAAAAAAGGTGGGCAGAAAATTGCTGTTTATGATTTAGGTGGCGGTACTTTTGACGTTTCCATTTTAGAAATAGGAGATGGTGTGTTTGAAGTAAAGTCTACTAATGGTGACACTTTTTTAGGTGGAGAAGATTTTGACGATACAATTGTGGACTACTTGGTTTCAGAATTTAAAAAAGATAGCGGTATTGATTTAAAAACAGACAAGCTTGCATTACAAAGATTAAAAGAAGCGGCAGAAAAAGCTAAAATTGAGTTATCATCTGCCACTCAAACTGAAATTAACTTACCTTTTATTACGGCTGATAAAACAGGTCCAAAACATATAAATTTAAAGTTTACAAGAGCTAAACTCGAAGCTCTAGTTGAAAGCTTAGTCGAAAGAACTTTAGAACCTTGTAAAACAGCCCTTAAGGACTCTGGTTTTTCAGCTGCAGAGATAAATGAAGTTGTTCTTGTTGGTGGAATGACAAGAATGCCAAAAATAGTTGAAACTGTAAAAAACTTCTTTGGCAAAGACCCAAACAAAAGTGTAAACCCGGACGAGGTAGTTGCGATGGGTGCAGCTATTCAAGCAGGAGTTTTACAAGGTGATGTAAAAGATGTTCTGTTGTTGGATGTAACTCCATTATCTCTTGGAATTGAAACTCTTGGAGGNGTTTCTACAAAATTGATTGACAAAAATACAACTATACCTACAAAGAAAAGCCAAACATTTTCAACTGCTGAAGACAATCAGCCAGCAGTATCTATAAGAGTGCTTCAAGGTGAGAGAGAAATGGCTTCAGATAATAAAGTTTTGGGTAACTTTGAACTTGTGGGTATTACACCCGCACCAAGAGGTGTTCCACAGATTGAGGTAACTTTTGATATAGATGCTAATGGTATAGTTAACGTATCTGCAAAAGATAAAGGCACAGGAAAAGAACAAAAAATACAAATTCAGGCTTCTGGTGGACTGTCAGATGACGAAATAAAAAACATGGTCAAGGACGCTGAAGCGAATAAAGAGACTGATAAAAAAAAGAGAGAGTCTGTAGATTCTAGAAACCAAGCAGATACCATGATTCATTCAACAGAAAAAAACCTCAAAGAGCATGGATCTAAGATAAGTGAAGCTGAAAAAAAAGCTATAGAGACGGCTGTTTCAGATTTAAGAAATTCATTAAAAGGTACTAACACTGAAGAAATTAAGAAGAATACACAGTCTTTAATTCAGGCTTCAATGAAGTTAGGCGAGGCAGTTTATAAAAATCAACAAAAGGGTAGTGAGAAACCAAGTAAAGACCAGAATGATAAAGTTAATAAAAACAATGACAATAAGGATAAAGATAATGTTGTCGACGCCGAGGTTGTAGACTCAAAAGAAGATAAAGAAAAAAGAGCCTAAGACTAATTAAGTAGGAGCAAAGCTTCTTATGTCAAAAAGAGATTATTACGAAATCTTAGGTGTTGATAAATCTGCACAAAAAGAAGAAATCAAAAAAGCTTATAGAAAATTAGCGCTAAAATTTCATCCAGATAAAAACAAAGGTGATAAAGCTGCTGAAGAAAAATTTAAAGAAGCTAGTGAGGCCTATCACATCTTATCAGACGAAAAAAGGAAAGCTAATTATGATCAGTTTGGCCATGCCGCTTTTCAAGGCAGTGGTCAAGGAGGATTTGGCAATTTTGATTTTTCTTCATCATTTTCAGATATTTTTGAGGACGTATTTGGTGACTTTGGTGATTTTGGATTTGGAGGTGGAAGATCTAGAAGAGGTAAAGCAAATTACAGAGGTAGCGATTTAAGATACGATCTTTCAATCGAACTTGATGATGCATTTACAGGTACAGAAAAAAATATTAACTATACAACTTATAAAAAATGCAAAACATGTTCTGGTAGTGGTGCTAAACCAGGATCTAAACCAACTTCTTGTAAATACTGTAATGGGCAAGGCAAAGTAAGATCTAGTCAAGGATTTTTTACGATTCAACAGACTTGTCCTGAGTGTAGTGGAGAAGGTGAAAAAATTTCTAACCCTTGTACGAGTTGTGCTGGTGTAGGTAAAGCTCAATCTAATGAATCGGTTTCGGTGAAAATACCAAAAGGAGTTGATGACGGCACAAGAATAAGACTTGCAGGAAAGGGTGAGGCAGGGACTAAAGGTGGTTCAAACGGTGATCTATACTTGTTCATTTCAATAGAACCTCATAGTATTTTTAAAAGATCAGAAGAAAATCTTTATTATGAACTGCCAATTTCAATAGCGGATGCTGCTTTAGGAACAACTGTTGAAGTGCCTTCAATTGATGGGGGTAGAACAAAAATTAAAATTCCATCTGGGACACAAAGTGGCAAACAATTAAGGCTTAAAGATAAAGGTATGCCGATATTGAGGCGAAATGCAACTGGTGATCTTTATATAAGAATTGTTACAGAAGTACCAACATCTTTGACAAAGAAACAAAAAGAATTACTTGTTGAATTTAAAGCTTTAGAGGATACTAAATCTAATCCTCTAATTAAAAGCTTTTTTGAAAAAGCAAAAAAATTTTGGAGAAGTTAAATGAAAAAGATTAATTTAGCTATAACTGGTGGACTAGGAAGAATGGGCCAACAAATTATTAAGTCTTCTAAAAAAGATAAGAAAATTAGAATTATTTCAATAACAGAAAATAGAATATATAAAAAAAAAATCTCTGGGCTAAAACTTCAATTGAATAGTAAAAACTCATTTAANAATGCCCAAGTAATAATAGATTTTTCAGTACCAAAATGTACTCTTGAAATTATTAAAATTGCATCGGATTTAAAAAAAAGAGTTGTCATAGGAACAACGGGATTTTCTAAGAATGAAGAAAAAATAATAGAAAAGTATTCAAGGACAGTCCCAATTTTAAAAGCTGGAAATATGAGTTTGGGAGTTAATTTATTAGTTTATTTAACAGAAATTGCATCTAAATCACTCAATAATAATTTTTTAAGCAAAGTTTACGAAGTGCACCATAAGCAAAAAAAAGATCATCCGTCGGGCACAGCTTTAATGCTTGGTAAAGGTATTGCGAGAGGAAAAAATAAGGATCTTAATAATATAATTGGTAAAAAATATCTAAATAAAAAATCATTCCCATTTAGCAATAAAATTAATTTTAATTCTCACAGAAAAGGTAAAATTGTGGGGGAGCATGAAGTTAGTTTTTCAAGCGGAAAAGAAATAATTACTTTAAACCACGAGTCTTTTGACAGAGCTTTATACGCTGAGGGTGCTTTAACAGCTGCAAAATGGTTAATAAATAAAAAACCAGGTTTATACTCTATGAGAAATGTTTTAAATTTTAAATAAATTTAAAACAATGAGCCAAATAAAAAGAGCAAAAATAGTTTTGAGGATTTTGAATAAAATCTATCCTAAAACACCTATTCCTCTTAAACATAAAAATACATTTACGTTGTTAATATCTGTTGCTCTGTCTGCACAATCAACTGACCTTAATGTAAATAATGTTACAAAAAGTATTTATAAAAAATATTATAAACCATTACATTTTGTAAAATTAGGAAGGAAAAGAATTGAAAAATTAATTAATAAAATTGGACTTTTTAGAAATAAAGCTAAAAGTGTTTACTTGTTGTCAAAACAATTAATAGAAAAGCACAATGGCAAAGTCCCAAGAACTTTTGAAGATCTAGAAAATTTACACGGAGTCGGTCATAAAACTGCGAGTGTTGTTATGTCACAAAAATTTGGAATACCTGCTTTCCCAGTAGATACACATATTCATCGTTTGGCACAAAGGTGGGGTTTATCGAATGGGAAAAATGTCATTCAAACAGAAAAGGATCTTAAAAGACTTTTTCCAAAAAAATCATGGATAAAACTTCATCTACAAATAATTTATTATGGAAGAGAGTACTGCAAAGCAAGAGAGTGTTATGGAGTAGCTTGTAAAATCTGTACCACTTGTTATCCTAATAGAAAGAAACCAATACAAACAAAAAAGGCTTAACATGAAAGTTATAGGAATAGGAAATGCAATTATTGATGTTATATGTAAGGTAGATGACAACTTTTTAGTTAAAAATAATCTCACAAAAAGCACAATGAAACTTGTAAATGAAAATGAATTTAAAAAATTAGCATCAAGTTTGAAAATTGAAGAAACTGTTTCTGGAGGATCTGTTGCAAATTCTATAGTCGGTCTTTCACAATTAAATAATAATGTAGGTTTTATTGGCAAAATTAATAATGATAAGTTTGGCAATAGATATGAAGAAGGCCTTAAAAGAGAAAAGGTTAAATTTTTTTACTCCAAAAAAAATGAAAGTACACCTACTGGAACTTGTTTAATTCTCATAACTCCGGACTCTGAAAGAACAATGTGCACTTTCCTGGGTGTTGCTGGCCAAATAAAAGATACTGATATTGATGTTGATGCAATAAAAAATAGTGAGATAACATTTTTTGAAGGTTATCTTTTTGATGAGGGGCATCAAAAAAAGGCATTTGAAAAGGCTATAAAAAACTCAAAAACAACTGCTATGACACTTTCTGATAAATTTTGTGTAGATAGACACAAAATAAATTTTTTGAATTTGGTAAAAAATTCTTTAGACATTGTATTTGCAAATGAACAAGAAATTTTGTCTTTAATTAATGCAAATAATATTGAAGAAGTAGTTTCATTTGCAAAAAATCTAAAAAAAATAGTTGTTATTACACGCGGTGATAAGGGGAGTTTGGTAATAAAAAACGATCAAGTAGTTGAATTTGGTATTCAAAAAAACTTAAAAGTTATTGATTTGACAGGTGCTGGTGATCTTTTTGCAGCCGGTTTCTTGCATGGTCATATAAATAATTTATCTGCTAAAGAAAGCTTACAAAAAGGGACTGAAATGTCATCAAAAATTATTCAAAAAATTGGAGCTAGACTTTCTTGAGTTTTTTTCTGCTATAACTTCCTTTACCTTTTTTGGGCTTCACTATTCTTTTTTTGTATTTTGATGAAAATAAATCCTTAGCAAATATATTTCTTTTTTTCAAAGAGTGTACCCATTTTTAATATTTTTAATGAAAGTATGGTCTCCAAAAATTTCTTTAACTTTTTGTCTTAATCTATATATGTGAGTTTCAATTGTATGTGTTTCTGTTCCTGAGGAATATAACCAAATTTTTTCTAGGATAAATTTTTTACTCAACGGTGATTTTGAGTTTTTTAAAGTACAAATGAAGTTAATCTCTTTTTCTGTAATTTTAAGAGTTTTTTCTCCTTTCTTTAACACTCTTGCATTTTTATCAAGGGTATAATCTTTTATTTTAATTACAGAGTTTTTATGAAATTCACTTTTTTTGCATAGTTCAACGATCTCTTTGTTAAATTTAAAAATATTTAACGGTAATTTAAATGATATTTCAGCTAAATTTGTTTCATTTTTCAAATTTTGATTTTTTTTAATAAGAATTTTAGGTAACTCTTTCAGATTTTCTGGAATTTTATTTATTGTCTCACTGTCTACAATTATTGCATCAAAATTAAATAAAGTATCGTTTTTTATGTCTCGATCAATTATTAACATTTTAAAGGTAAAAAAAGATTTAATTTCTTCCAAATACTTGTTAAAGTTTTTGTCACATAAGCAAGCAACGTTAACTGAATAGTTATTATGCATATAATCTTAAAAAAAAAATATCTCTACTTTTATAACTATAAAATAAAATGCTCAATAGGAAAAAACGGGTTAACCTCTATGAAAAAAGAGGGAGATCAAAAAACACCTAGAGGAAAGTTTAAATTTACATTACTTCTTTATAGAAAAGACAGAAATCATAATTTTCATAGCAAAATTAAAAAAAAAAATTATTAGTAAAAATATGGGCTGGTGTGATGACCCTAATTCAAATTATTACAATAAGTTAATAAAATTTCCTTTTAAATACAGTGCAGAAAAATTGTATTTAAAAAAAAATATATATGATTTTATTTTAGTATTAGATTTTAATATGAAACCAATTAGAAAAGGCGCTGGTAGTGCAATTTTTTTTCATCTAGCGAATAAAAACTTTAAAGATACGAAGGGATGTATTGCAACAAGAAAAAAAGATTTTTTAAAAATCTTGAGTAAGGTTTCAAAAAAAACACGTTTAATAATTAATTAGACTTTCTTTGTCCCAGTATGGCTGAGCCGATTCTTACAAAAGTAGATTTATATTTGATTGCAAGACTATAGTCATTTGACATACCTAAACTTAGATGCTTGAAATTCAGATTTGAATTTAAAACCGAAATTTCACTAAAATGTTTTTCTGGTTTTTCGTTGTATGGTGGTATGGCCATTAGTCCAATTACATTAATTTTAAGTTCATTTTTACAATAAATTACAAAACTCTCCGCTTCATCTCTGTTGACACCTCCCTTTTGACTTTCGTTTCCAAGGTTTATTTGGATAAAATAAGATAATTTTCTATTAATTTCCTCTTCTCTTTTTTTCAAATTATCTGCCAATTTTTTGCTATCCACTGAATGAATAAAGTCAAAAATTTGCACTGCTTTTTTAACTTTATTAGTTTGTAGCCTCCCAACCATATGTAATTTGAGGTTTTTATTACTTTTTCTGAGTTCAGACCATTTTTCTTCGGCCTCTTGTACTTTATTTTCACCAAAATGATAGTGACCAAAATTAACTAAAGGCAAAAGTTTTGATAATGGGAATGTTTTAGAAACACAAATTATTTGAGCAGGTATGCCATTTTGAATATTCAAATTTTTTATATTTTCTTGAATTGAAATTAATTTATTTATAGCTTGATCTCTCATGACATTTAAAAAAATATATTTTTTTATTAGTAGAACAAATGAGATTAACCTAGATTACGTTAAAAAGACAGGTGCTATTTTGATTTTAAGAAATTTAAAAGAAACTAATATCAAAAAGTTAAAAAGGTTTGCCAGAAACTGCAAAAGAAACAAAATTACCTTTTTTGTTGCCAATAATTTAAAACTATTATTTTTACTTAAAACAAATAATTTGTATATATCAGCTTGGAATAAGCAATATTACAAACATATTCAAAATTTTAATAATAATATTAAAATTATTGGAAGTGCACATAATGCAAATGAAATAAGGGAAAAAATAAGACAAGGATGTTCCCAGATTTTCATATCGAGGATTTTTAAAACAAATTACAAGTTTAAAAAAAGTTTTCTAGGAAGCATAAAGTTTAATTTATTAACCAAGAACTTTAAAAGCAGATATGTAGCCCTTGGAGGTATCAATTATAGAAATTTTAATCAAATAAAAAATCTTAATATCATTGGTTGCGCCTTATCTTTAGATAAAAAAAAAGCCGGTAATTACTTACCGGCTTTTTTTAAAAAAACTTATTAGTCTTTAGAACGCAACTGATAAAGAAACTGATCTTGCAGATTGTGTTCTACCTACAGTGTAAGCAGCGTTATCCGCTTCAGCATCTACGATACCAATAGTCATTCCACCCATTGTGTATGAAATGCTTATTGAATCCATGTCTTGTTCTACAAAAGTACCTTCTTGTGACTTTTCTGATTCAATTTCGTTGTACGAAAGTGAAAGATTATCACTTACAGCATATGAAATACCGATGTATGTACTATCAAATGATGTGTCGTTAGCAGCAGCTTGTGCAACTACACCTCTTTGAACACCAAGACTTAGAGCACCAATGCTATACTTAGCATAAAGCGTACCTTCGTGTTGATCCATGTCATCAGCGTTTGCAACGCTTTCTGCACTTTTATCAAGTTTAGCATAACCAGCTCCAAGACTTAGTCCATCAACCATAGGAACTGAACCTTGTAGGGTAATTTCGTAACCATCTTCGTTACCGTTGTCAGCAGAAGCTGTACCATTGTCGGCATTAGCATCTCCTGCACCGTGTTGGAAGAAGTACATTGCATCAACTTTTACTCCTGAACCAAAAGCGTCTGCTAATGTATATCTGATACCATAAGTACCATCTGAACCATTAACATCGTCAATTGATCCAACTGTAGCATTCGCTTCTTCGAAAGCTGTTGGAGTTACGTCATCGATCGCACTGATTGGTGAACCAGTTGATGTCATCGCAATTGAAGCATCGCCTAGCATTGGAACGTTCGTGAACACAAGTTCTGAATCGCTAAATGCTAAAGCATCTGTTGTTGTTTGTTTGTATGCAACACCGATTCCATTATCAAGTTCGCCTGAACCTGTTATTGAAAGTTCTTTGTCCATACCAAGTGGGTTTGAGCTTGTATTGTGCCCACCTTTTTTTGTGTAGCTACCTTCCATTGAACCAGAAATTGACATTTCACCTGCGTTAACAGATGTAAATGCAAGTGCTCCAGCTAATGCCGATAGACCTACTTTTGTTATGTTTTTCATGTTTATCTCCATGTTTTGTTTATTTAAATAAACTGTTAGGAAATTAGCTAAAATTGTTAGTTTTTTCATATTTATATGCTATTAATTGGTTTTTTTTTAAATAGTGTTGTATAAAAAGCACACAAAAATATGGCTTTTATGGTGTTATTCTACAACCTTTGAGATTATAAAAAATTATCAAACTATGAAGATTTTAAAGAGACTTTTATTGATTTTTTTCATTCCGGCATTTTTAGTTTCATGCGGAGGAGGTTTAAAACTTCCAAAAGCTGGCGACGCAAGAAATATCCCTTCGGATGGAAGAGAAAGAGCCAAACAAAATATAGAGGAAGGCAGGGGCGTAAGTGCCAAAGATTTGTTTGGCGGAAATAAAAGTACAAACTATGAATTTAGTACATCAAACCCTTTATGGAGAGCAACATTTGATGTTATAGATTTTATGCCATTAGTAACAGTAGATTATTCAGGAGGCATGATAATAACTGATTGGTACACAGACTCCAATACTACAAATGACTCATTAAAATTCACCATTAGATTTTTATCTAACCAGATTAGAGCTGACAGTTTAAAAATAATTATTCACAAAAAAACCTGTAAAGTACAAACAAATTGTATAGTAACAAAAATAACTTCTAACAGACTAGAAGATACAATTAGATCAGATATAATTAAAAAAGCAGCTTTATTAGATGCAGAGTCAAAAAAGAAAAAAAAGAAAAGTTAATAAAAGATATAATTTTTTAAAATTTAATTTCTATGGATAAAATCAACATTTCAGACATAGATAAAAAATGGCAATCTTTTTGGTCTAAGAAAAAAAACAAATTCAAAAATACAAACAAAGAAAAGAAATTTTACTGTCTTGAAATGTTTCCGTATCCTTCGGGTAAGATTCATATGGGTCACGTAAGAAACTATGCAATTGGGGATGTTATTGCTAGATATAAAATGATCAATGGATTTAATGTTCTGCATCCAATGGGATGGGATGCATTTGGTCTTCCAGCTGAAAATGCAGCGAGAGAAAATAATTTAAATCCTAAAGATTGGACAAAAAAAAATATATCTACAATGAAATATCAGCTTCAATTATTAGGCCTTTCTATAGACTGGGATCTTGAAATTTCTACTTGTGATGAAGAATATTATAAACATCAACAAGAGTTATTTATTGATTTTTATAACAAAGGATTGGTTGTAAGAAAAGAAACTTATGTAAATTGGGATCCGGTAGAAAAAACTGTTTTGGCTAATGAACAAGTTATTGATGGAAGAGGTTGGCGTTCAAATGCACTAGTTGAAAGAAAGAAATTGCATCAATGGTTTTTTAATATTTCAAAATTTTCAAATGAGCTACTTGATGATTTAAATACTCTAAAAAAATGGCCAGAAAGAGTCAAGCTAATGCAAAAAAATTGGATAGGCAAATCTATTGGCTGCGAAATAGATTTTAAAATTTCCAAAAACGATAAATCAGTGAAAGTTTTTACTACTCGTCCAGATACAATTTTTGGTGCAACTTTTTTAGCAATATCAGCCGACCATCCATTATGTGAAAGTTATATTAAACAAACAAAATTTTTAGAATTTAAAAAAAAATGTTCTCAAGTTGGAACTACCGAGGAAGCTATTGCTAATGCAGAAAAGATAGGTTTTAAAACTGATTTGGAAGCTGAACATCCTTTTATTACCGGCAAGAAAATTCCTATCTATGTTTCTAATTTTATACTAATGGACTATGGAACAGGCGCAATATTTGGATGCCCCGCACATGATCAAAGGGACTTTGATTTTGCGACAAAATACAAAATTGAAATAATACAAGTTGTAAAATCAAAAGATTTTGAAAAGGTAAAAGCACAGAAAAAGGCTTTTACTGGTGACGGTTCAATAATAAATTCTGATTTTTTAAATGGTCTTACAATTACTGAGGCTAAAGAAAAAATTGTAAAAGAAATTGAAAAAAAGAAAATTGGAAAAAGGAAAGTAACATTTAGACTTAAAGATTGGGGCGTATCAAGACAAAGATATTGGGGTTGCCCAATTCCAATGATTTATCTTAAAAATGGCACCGTAGTTCCCGTAGATAAAAGCGAACTTCCAGTTAGATTACCAAATGACATTGATGTAAATTCCAAAGGGAATCCGCTTGATAATCATCCTACGTGGAAAAAAGCTAAGCATAAAAAAACTGGGGAGGACGCGATAAGAGAAACTGACACTTTAGACACATTTGTAGATTCCTCATGGTATTTTTTAAGATTTTGCTCGCCTAAACTTAAATCTAAACCATTCGACGAAGAAGCTTTTAAATACTGGATGCCAGTAGATCAATATATCGGAGGTATCGAGCATGCTATTTTACACTTACTTTATTCAAGATTTTTTATGAGAGCAATAAAGTTTTGTAAAAANGATATTAAAATTAAGGAACCATTCAAGGGATTATTTACTCAAGGGATGGTTTGTCATGAAACTTATAAAGATGAGAAAGGTAAATGGCTTAGCCCTGATCAAATTGAAAACACAAAACATGGTAAAAAATCTAAAATTGATGGATCTAAAATTAAAGTAGGTCCGTCAGAAGCAATGTCAAAATCTAAAAAAAATATAGTTGATCCTGAAAGTATGATAAAAATATTTGGTGCTGATGCGGTTAGGTGGTTTATTCTTTCGGATAGTCCGCCAGAAAGAGATATTCAGTGGTCTACTGCGGGAGTATCTGCCTCACACAAATTTATTCAAAGAATATGGAATATTAATCAAAGAATTTTAGATAGAAAGCAAACTCAGATAAGCTCTGATGATGAGAAGAAATTTGAGTTAAAATTTAATGAATATATTTTTAAAATTACTGATCTGATTGAAAACTTTCAATTAAATGTAGCTGTAGCCAAAATTTACGAAGTAGCCTCACTTATGGAAAATAATATTGACAAAAAAATAGATAATAGAAATATATTAGTTTCTCAGATTAAATTTATGAAAATGCTATTACCTTTTGCTCCACATTTGTCATGTGAATGCTTATCTAGACTTGAGGGCAAAGACTTTTACGAAGAAATTCAATGGCCGAAAATTGATAAATCATTGTTAGAAAAACAAGAGGTTACATTAGTGGTACAAATTAATGGTAAAAAAAGGGGTTTATTTGTTGCAAAAAAAGACCTTTCAGAAAAAGATGCGTTAACTGAAGCAAAAAAAATAGAAAATATTAAAAAAAACCTCAAAGACAAGAAAATCTTAAAAAATATTTTTGTTAAGAATAAAATTATAAATTTTATTATCGCAGGATAAATATGAAGATACTCAAAAAAATTTTTTTCACCATTTTAATCTTAAGTTTTTTACAAAGTTGTGGCTATCAGCCTTTGTTGTCCAGCCAAAATCAAAAATTTAGCGTTACAAATGTAAATATATATGGAGATAAAAAATTAGCTAGAACCTTGGGCAA
Source organism: Candidatus Pelagibacter sp. TMED196 (assembly GCA_002171925.1). The sequence goes on from NHIT01000015.1 coordinate 41,418, forward strand.
TTATTTTGGTGAAATAGATGGGGTTAGCAACACTTTGATTTTTGAAATTAAAGCGAATAAGCAAAAAGTGATATCGAATAGGACCTCTATAGGCGCCACATCTGAATACACTGTTAATATCAACTTTGATTTAAAAGTGATATCTGAGAAAAATAACAAAATAGTTTTTGAACAAAACTTCTCTCGAAGCAACTCTTTCAAAACATCTAAGGTTCATTTAGACACCCTTAATCGTGAAAATAAAATTGTGGATAATAGTATAAAAGATATAGCTGAACAGATATCAAAAAGGCTAAATGTTATTTTTAATTAAATGATTTTAAAAAGTTTTTTACTCGAAAAAGATTTATCTCTCGTTGATAATTACAAATTGATTCTATTCTATGGTGAAAATATTGGTTTAAAAGATGAATTTAAAACTGACCTTAAGAAAAAATTTTTAAATTATGAACAGATACTTTTCGATCAGGACGAAATAATAAAAAATGAACAATTACTTTATGATCAAATTAACAATGTATCGATGTTTAATGATAATAAAATAATATTTATTAATGAAATATCTGAGAAATTACTTCCGAAGATAGATGATATAATTGAAGAAACACCTAGTCACGTCAGGTTATTTTTATTTGCACAAAATTTAGACAAAAAGTCTAAAATTAGGTCAAGTTTTGAAAAAAGTAAAAAAGGGGGAATAGTCCCATGCTATCAAGATAACCACAGAACGCTCTCTGAATATATAAAAGAAAAATTAAAAAATTACTCTGGCGTCAGTCAGGACATAATAAATTTATTGATAAGTAATTCTGGTTTAGACAGAAAAGTTTTATTTTATGAACTTGAAAAAATTAAGTCATTATTTCAAGGCAAAAAAATTGAAGAGGAAAAAGTACTTAATCTATTAAATGAAGAGAATAATTTAAATTTTGAAGACCTTAGAGATTCCTGCCTAGAAGGAAATGCTAAGAAGCTCAATTCGAATTTAGGTGCTATTACAATAAGTAATGAAAATATTTATTTTTACCTAAATAGTCTAAACCAAAGAGTGCAAAAGCTTGCTATGTTGATTGAACAAAATAAAAAGGACAAAAATATTGATTATGCTTTAGAGAATTTAAAACCAAAAATATTCTGGAAGGATAAACCTGTTATATTGAGACAGGCAAAAAAATGGGATTATACAAAATTGAAAAAAGTAAAAAAAATTATTCTAGACACAGAAGTTAGTATGAAAACTAAAATGAATAATTATAATTCAGTTGTGCTAAAAAATTTATTAATTAAAATTTTTAGTATTGCCAACACTACTTCCTAAGTAACTTTGAAATTAATTCAAACTGTTCTAAAGTTTTATATTTAATTATTATTTTTCCAGAATTATTTTTTTTATTTAGTATTTCAACATTCAAACCAAGTTTGCTTTCAATTTCATTTTTAACAAAAGAAATGTTTGGATCTTCAAATTTTTCAGAGATTTTTCCCTTTTTTTTCTGAGCCATTGCCTCGACTTGTCTGACGGCAACCTTCTTTTTAGCTATATTTTCTGCGATTTCTGAAGCATTAGGCATTCCAATTAAAGGTCTTGCTTGGCCGGCCGTCAATTTGCCTTCTTCTAGAAGACCAATCACGTCTTCTGGCAAAGTTAATAATCTAAGAGTATTGCTAATATGGCTTCGACTTTTAGACATAAATTTTGAAATTTTATCATGATCATATCCAAACTCCTTGCTAAGCCGTTGATACCCTTTAGCCTCCTCAATAATATTGAGATCCTGTCTTTGAACATTTTCAATAATAGCAATTTCTAAAGTTTTCTGGTCGTCTACATCTAAAACTATAACCGGAACTTCATTTAAACCTGCCTTCTGAGCGGCTATCCATCTTCGTTCCCCTGCGACTATCTCATATTTACCGACATCGTATTTGTTCGGTCTCACCGCTATTGGTTGAATGATTCCATTTTCTTTTATAGACATGCTTAACTCCTCTAATTTTTCTTGATCAAAAATTGTTCTTGGTTGATATTTATTTCTTTGAAGGTCGGAAATTGCAATCGTGCTTTTTTGAATTTGATTATTATCAACTTTTTTTTCTATNTCACCAAATAATGCTGACAATCCTTTTCCAAGTCCTTTTTTTTGAACGCTCATGCAGCGCTTCCTACTTTTCGGTTATTTTGTTCGAGGAATTCCTCGGCAAGTTTAATGTAAGATTTGCTTCCGGAACAATTCTTGTCATAAACAATACATGGCATTCCATGTGAAGGCGCTTCTGACAATCTGACATTTCTTGGAACTACTGTTTTATAAACTTTATCCTCAAAATGTTTTCTTGCCTCCATATCAACCTGCGAAGACAGCTTATTTCTCTTGTCATACATAGTAAGTAGCACACCTCTTATTCCAAGATCAGGGTTTAGGTTTAACTTAATTCTGTCAATCGTTTTAACTAACTGCGAAATTCCTTCCAAAGCAAAAAATTCTGTTTGTAGAGGTATTAATAAATCATCTGCTAAGACTAACGACATAACTGTTAAGAGGCTCAATGAAGGTGGACAGTCAATAAAAATGTTTTCATACCTTCTTGTTAATGATTGATTTTCATCTAATAAAATCCTCTTTAAAAGAAAAGCTCTATTTGCATCATTAGCTGTTTCAACTTCTAGTCCAGATAGATTCACATTGGATCCGATTAAGTCTAAATTTTTTATGTTACTTTTTTGAATTGCGTTTTGAACTGAAGTTTTGCCGATTAGTACGTTGTAAATACTTTTGGACTCATCATTATTTGACCTGCCTAGCCCAGTTGTAGCGTTTCCTTGAGGGTCTAAGTCTACTACCAAAATCCTTTTGCCTTTTTGAGCTAAAGCACTAGCAAGATTTATTACGGTGGTAGTTTTTCCAACCCCCCCTTTTTGATTTATTACCGATATTACAGATCTAGCCACAATTTATTTTTTTACATCCACCAGTAAGATTTTAGAATCACTATTGGTAATGCTATTAACTAGCTTATACTTATAAATTAAACCCTTTGAAGCTTTATTTATCTCTTCCTGTGCACTCTTTCCAAGCATCACGATAAGTTTATGGGGTTTTTTAATGGTTTCACGTGAAATTCTAAGTATTTCTGGTAATTTTTTAAATGCTCGACAAACAAAATATTCAGTATTTAATATATGAGATTGATAATCATTATCATATATATCTGTACTCTTAAGCTTTATTTTATCAATAATATATTTAATGAATTTAGCTTTTACTCTTGATTTGTCATAAAGTTTCACGTGAAACGTAATAATATCATTGTAAAAGATAGACAATATAATTCCAGGAAATCCAGCACCAGTACCCAGATCAGATAAACTACCAAAATTTTTATGATCAATATACTTTACAAGCTGTGCAGAATCCAAAACATGCCTATTCCAAATATCTTGTTCCGTACTTTTTGAGATTAAATTATACTTTTTATTGTAATTTAAAATTTCCTTAACAAATATTTCTATAAGTTCAATTTTTTTTTCACTAAAATTAAGACTTTTAGCTAAAATCAGCTTTGATTTAGACTTAGAATCACTAGAATTCATTGGGATTTTAGGCTGATACTCTACTTTTTACCTTTTTAATAGCTGACAACAATATTATTGCTGCTGCTGGAGTGACTCCATCGATCCTTAAAGCTTGGCCTAAAGTCTTTGGTCTGATTAATTTTAATTTTGACTTAACTTCATTTGAAAGTCCGCTAAAAGAATCGTAATTGATCCCAATAGGTATCAACAAACCCTCATCCTTTTTAAAAGTTTTAATATCACTCTCCTGCTTAGGTAAATAACCGGAATAGTGTGCGTTTATTTCAACTTGCTCATCAATTTGACGTCCATAATGGGGTATATCAGCCCAAATACTTCTTATCCCATTTAAAGTGACGTTTTTTATTCCTAAAATATCTAATCCTGATCGTTTAACACCATCCATGGCAATTTTAATAGCGTGCTTCGCAGCAGCATTCGGTGTTATAAATTTTTTAGATAAAGACAATTCGAGGGTATTAATTTTTTTTCTTTTCCCGTTAAATAATTTTTTTCTATTATCTTTAACAAGATTTATTTTTATACCCAATGGTGTAAGCCTTTGATCTGCATTATCTGCTCTCAGAGACAATCGGTATTCGGCTCTTGAAGTGAACATTCTGTAAGGTTCAGATACTCCCTTCGTGATAAGATCATCTATCATAACACCAATATATGAATTAGATCTATCTAGGATAAATTCTTCACCTTTTTTAATTTTTAAAGCCGCATTAACTCCTGCTATCAATCCTTGGGCTGCTGCTTCCTCATACCCAGTTGTTCCATTAATTTGACCCGCAAGAAAAAGAGAACCTATTTTTTTGGCTTCTAGACTCGCTTTTAGCTCCCTTGGGTCGACATAATCGTACTCTATAGCGTATCCTGATCTCACCATTTTAACGTCTTCTAGACCCTTGATTTTAGCCAATATTTTGAGTTGAACGTCCTCTGGTAGAGAGGTTGAAATCCCATTGGGGTAAACTGTATGATCGTCTAATCCTTCAGGCTCCAAAAAAATTTGATGTTTTTGTTTTTCCTTAAATTTAATAATTTTGTCTTCGATGGACGGACAGTATCTTGGGCCTACCCCTTTGATGTTACCAGAGTACATTGCGCTTCTTGAAATGTTATCACTTATAATTTTATGAACAGTGTCGTTTGTATAAGTCATACCACAACTAATTTGTTTATTGATAGCTTTAGTAGTTAGAAATGAAAAAAAATACGGTTCTTCATCAGCTGGTTGCATTTCCAGATTTTTATAATTAATAGTTCTGCCGTCTAGCCGTGGAGGTGTACCGGTTTTAAGTCTTCCAATTTTGATGTTAAATTTTTCCAATTGCTCACTTAATCCTGTAGAGGGTTTTTCATCATATCTGCCAGCTGGTATCTGTTTTTCCCCTATGTGTATTAAGCCATTTAAAAAAGTTCCTGTGGTAAGAATTAGCTGTTTACACTCTACCTCTTTTCCGCTTTGACAAATGAAGCCTTTAATTTTGTCTTTCTCGAAGATGAATTTCACAACGGGATCAGCAATCACCTCTAAATTTTCATAGTTGAGCAATAGCTCCTGCATATATTTCTTGTAAAGCTTTCTGTCTGACTGAGTTCGTGGTCCTCTGACTGCTGGACCTCTGCTTCTATTTAATAATCTA
>NHIT01000016.1 GCA_002171925.1 Candidatus Pelagibacter sp. TMED196
GCTTGATGGGCTCCTGATACATCAAACCCCTGCAGTCTACTAAGAGATTCGAGTTTCATACTGACGTTACCCTTCTCATTTAATTCAGTTTTTAATATTTTTGGATCTACGCCATGTGCAGCCCTTACAATATTTAAAGCATCATGACGTTTATTAGGAGAAGCATTTGTGATATAAGGATATCTAAGGTTTCTAAAAAACGACTTTCTAACCATTTCACAATCGAAATTTATATTAGAATAGCCCATGAAGCAGGCAGGAGACCACTTTTTAAAAATTTTCTCTACTTGATCAAGTAACATGTAATTCGAAAGATTTGACTTAGTTAATTGCTCAATTGTTGTCCCATTCACTAATAAAGCTTTAGCTTGCGGAATTTCTCCCTCCGGTATCCTCCCCCTTAAGTTAAATCTGTCAATTTCTTTGAAGTTTTCGTCAATCAGAACTCCACCTATCTCAATTATAGAGCTCCACTCAGTTATGGCCCCCGTACTTTCTATGTCATATATAGCTATCTTCATAATTTCTTCTAGAAGATTTTAAAATGTTTAGTATTGAGAAAAAAATTTAACATTTGGCATCTAAACAAGTAGCTTCTAGTTAATAATTATTTATACACTTTAATGCAAGTAAAATCAAGGAATATTATTCATATCATAAAATTTTTTTACTCTACCTAGAAATAAATTTTGATACATTTCTAGCTCTGCACCCTCAATTTTAAATTCTTGGTACAAGTTATCTACGGTACATAAAAGAATTATACCTGCTTTCATTTTTGTTTTAAAAACAACATCGTGGGCAAGCGTATATGCACCAAGTTGCAAAAAATAATCTTGAATATAATCAGGTTTTTTTGGCTTATTGCTTTGCTTAAAATCTATGCAAACGTCCTGGCCCATAAATTTTCCAATTAAGTCTGCAGTGCCAGCATATTTTTCAGGATAAAAAACCGTTTCCTCAATCCCATAAATTTCCTCTAACTTGTCTTTAATACCTTTTTCAATTATTTCTTTAGCCATAATTTTATATTGCTCATTACTTTCAAAAAAACTCTCATTTACTCTACCTTTTAAGTACTCCTCAATGAATGAATGCATAGAAGAGCCTCTAGAGGAAGCCTCAGTTTTAATTCTATTTGCTTCTTTGACACCTACTCGCTGCCTCCACAATTCAAGCGATGCTTTATCCTCTTCTGATTTAGTGGCTGCAAGAATGGATGTAACGCTAGGAAGCTTCCTGTCTCCAAATAAGTATTTTCTATAACCATCTTCAATTGAACGAGAAGATTTAGGATAATTATACTTAATATTCCACTTCATTTTAATATTTAGATTTTTTAGTTACCTGTAAATGATATTAATTTTCATGATTCTATTATTTGATATACTATAGAATTAAAATGGAATTAATATTTAAATTTTTTGTACTTATAAGTTTAATTTTAGCGATGTATGTAATTATACGTAACTTTGATGTAATTAAAATAATAATAATATATTTTAAGGACTTACTTCTTAGAAAGTAATTTAATAAGACTTTGTAATCCCTTTTTATTTCTCGTTTTTTTTGAACTAAATAAACAGGCTTGAGATTTTAATATTTCTCCATCATTTAATATTCTAAGATTATTTTGTTTAAGTGTTGTCCCTGTGCTCGTTATATCACATATAAGTTGAGCGGTATTCATAGCACACATCAGTTCTGTACTGCCTAATGATTTTACTATTGTAAAGTTAGTTACACCTCTTGAATATAGAAATTCTCTTGTAAGATTTGGATATTTAGTGCCAATTTTTAATAAAGTTTTATTTTTTTTTTTATATTCATCTGCGACCTCATCTAAATCTAATGTTGTAAACAAATCTATAAATTCATTTCTGCAAGCAAGAATTAATTTTGCATAACCAAATTTAAGTTTCTTTTCTAATTTAATATTTTTTTGAATATTAATTTCAGACTCTTTTAAAAGATCTAAACCACTTATCCCAATATCTAAATTTCCAATAGCTAATTGTTCCAAAATTTCTCTTGCATGTAGAAATAATATTGAAATATCGGGTCTACCTTTAACTTTACCAATTAATTCCCTTTCACCTCTATCAAAGAAAATTTTAAGTTTCTTTTTAACTAATATTTTTTCAGATCGTTCTTTCAGTCTCCCCTTCGATACAATTCCAATATTAATTTTTTCTTTACTCATAAACTCCAAGGTTAATTGCACAACCAACTGCTGGTATTTTACGTAAACCGAGAATTTTTGATGTTAGGTCATTATATCTTCCACCTGATATAAACGTCTTTTTTTTATTTTTAATTTTAATATCAATTGAAAATATAAGTGAACTATAATATTCAACTTCTTTTCCCCTTCCATTACTTGTGGAGAATTCAAACTTTAAATTTTTTTGTTTAAAATTATTAATTGGAAAGAATTCTTTACTAACTGAAATATTCAAATTATATTTTTTATAAAATTTATTTAATTTTTCTGGTGCATTTTTAAGAGGACATTTAATTTTTAAAAATTCTTTAATAATTTTACAACTTTGTTTACCTGTTTTAGTAACACGGGGGTCATTGATTTTTTTTTCATACCTCCCAAGTATTTCGTTATAGCTTCTTCCTGCTATTATTTTATTTTTATTTTCTTTTTTCATATTAAGATAAGTCTTATGGTCTCTAGCAACAATGAATGGATCAATATCGAGGTTGCCCTCAAGTCTTTTAAGTAATTCTGAAAAATAACTACTATTCCAATAAAATTTAATTAATCTTTTTTTCCATCTTTCAGGTATCGAAAGTTTTTGTATCAGTAATTCGAATAATTTAAAGTTACCTATTTTAACTTTTGCAGTTCTTATTCCAGAATTCTTTAAAATTTTTAATGAGGTATCAATGATTTCTTTATCATCTTTATTTTCATTTTGAGAGGAGAAAATCTCTAATCCTAATTGTCTGATTACTACTTTATTTTTATTATAGGATTTTCTATATGCGCTTCCTGTATAAAAAACTTTTTCTTTGGAATTATTTTTACTATGTGCGTATCTTAAAATACTAGAGATTGATAGATCGGGTATCAATGTAAGTTCTTTTGCATCTGAATTATAGAAAGAAAATAAATATTTTCTAAAATTTTCTCCCGATCTTTGTAATATAAATTTAGATTCTAAAACTGGATCTAATTCTATTTTCTTAAAACCTTTTGTTTTTAAGGTTTTAATAATTTTATTGTAATTTTGAGATTTCATTAACAAGATCTTTTCTATTAATCACTAATTGATCATTTTCTTTTAGAGAATTTAGTTTTTTAATGATTAGTTTTTCCTCTTTAAATTCGTTTTCTCCACAAATAATTGCTAAATCTATTTTTTTTCTATCTGCGTATTGAAGTTGTTTTTTTAAATTTTTATTTTGATCCAAATATATTTCTGATGAAATATTATTCTCTCTAAGTTCATTGACTATTTCATAATATTTTAGGATATAGCTTTTATCTAAAATGCATACTAAAACAGTTTTATTTTTATTTGCTTTAATCTCATCTAGCTGGTTTAAGGCATATAGAAGTCTATCTATTCCTATAGACATTCCAGTGCCTTTGAAGTCCGCACCTTTAAACCTTGCAATTAGATTATCATAGCGACCACCAGATGCTACGCTGCCAATATTTATCTCTTTTCCTTTTGCATTTGTAACTTTGAAATTAAGGTTAGTTTCAACTAAAAAACCCGTATAGTAACTAAGTCCTCTTATTTTAGTAACATCAATATTTACAATGTCTTGATTATTTCCATAAGATAATACTTGAAATAATTCTTCTAATTCGTTTATTCCTTCTAAAGATAACGGATTTTTTAAGTTTATCTTTAAATCATTTATTCCTTTAAAGTTAAGAAAACCAATAATCTCTGATGCTTGATTATCTGATAGTTCACAGCCTTTAGTAAATGCTCCCGACTGATCTTTTCTTCCTTGTTTTAATAATTCTTCTACACCTTTTGTTCCTAATCTATCTAACTTATCAATTGATTTGAGTACTTTATATTGTCTGTCTCCTTCAATTTTCAGTTCATTAATTAAACCTTGTAGAATTTTTTTGTTTGAAACATTTATTGTAAACTGATCTTTAGAAAGACCAATTTTTTTAAAAGACTCTCCAATTATATTACATATTTCTGCATCTGCTTGAGACGGATTTGCATCACCAATTATATCTGCGTCAAGCTGCGAGAAGGCACGGTACCTTGCAGAGTCTGCTTTATCCTGCCTGAAGACATTACCATAAGAAAATCTTTTATATGGAAAAACTAAATCTCTAAAATTCTCAGCACAGAAACGAGCAAGAGGAGCACTTAAATCGTATCTTAATGTTAAGGACTCTTTTTCATTTATAAATGAAAATACATCACTCATTGGATTGCTTTCNTCTTCTGCTAAAAATGACCCTATATTCTCACTCTTTTCAAACTCTGGGGTTTCTAATTGCTCAAAACTATAATTAATAAATACATCTTTTATTGTATCTACTAATTNATTTTTAATATTTAGTTCCTCGCCCCAACGATCTTTAAAACCTTTTGGGAGAGAAGCTTGAAGTTTTTTTTCTTTATTCATTGTTTGGCGTACTCGGGGGCGGCCACGATCCGCCAACCTCCGGCTCCACAAGCCGTTGCTCTGCCAATTGAGCTACCCGAGCTTCCTTTTATTATTTTATACTAATTGTGGAAAAAATTAAATTTATAAATTGATTAAATTGCTAGCTTGCAGCCAGCATGAAAAGGATGATGTCTGTGTGTATTTTCGATTTTGTAAACCAACTTAATCATTATTGATCTTATTAACTCAAAAAATTTTAAATGCAACATTTAATTGTATAGGGATATGGAATATGACCATTCATCCCTATTACAATTATCGATTTTAGAAATTTAAGATTTCTTAGATAGCTTAACNGCACTTGGACCTTTAGGACCATCTTCGATTTCGAAAGTCAGCTCATCTCCCTCATTTAAAAAGCGAAGACCAGCATCTCTAACAGCAGATGCATGGACAAAAACATCTTTCTCNTTGTCTTCCCTTTCTATGAAGCCATAGCCTTTCTTTCCATTGAACCATTTTACTTTACCATTTAATGTACTCATACTTATTTACTCTTTCTTCTTGTTGTTAACTTATAGCTAAAATAGCTGATGCCTAAATATTAGATTTTAAAATTTATTGCAAGCGTTTAATTTTCAATNGTTTAAGGTGGGTCCGAAACAAATCGAATGTTTTCCTAACGCTTTTCAGGCGTTCGTGCACACCAGTTACACCACAGACCCCTATATTAAAATCTAAAAATAATTCTTCCCAAAGAAAGATTGTATGGCGAAATAGCAATTTTGACCTTATCACCTTGAAGACATCGAATCCTATTCTTCCGCAAACGACCACTAGCGTGAGCCAAAACTGTNTGTCCGTTTTCGAGCTTCACTCTAAATTGCGCGTTCTTAAGAAGCTCAATAATTTCTCCCGAAAATTCAAGCGTCTCNTCTTTAGTCAGTNTNNTTTCTCCTTTTCATTCTAGATTTTATACTCTGAGTGTGAGCATTTAATTGCTCAAACTCGGATAAAGTTATAGCGGGATTTCCGATTTTTTCTACCCCTAATTTACTTAAAGTAACTACAGATATTTTTTTTATAAATTCGTTTACATTTAAGCCTGAACTAAATTTACTTGAGCCATAGCAGGGTAACACATGATTTGTCCCTGTTGAATAATCTGAAACACTCATAGGAGTATATTGTCCGTTACAAATGCTGCCAGCATTATTTATCTTATTAACATATTTACTAAAATTTTTTACATTAAGCTCAAGATGTTCAGGTGCTATTTCATTAATAATTTCTAGTATTTGCTTATCGGTCTGGGCCAAAACAATTAATCCATTTTTTTTTAGTGATTTTGAAGCAATTTTTTTTCTAGGCAGATTGTTTAAAATTTCTTGAATTCCTTTAAGTGTTTTTTTGATTATTTTTTTGTCTTTAGTAACTAATATACATTGACTATCAGGATCATGTTCTGCTTGAGAAACTAAAGAAGTTGTAATTTGATTTATATTTGTATTTTTATCNGCTAAAACGCAAATTTCCGAAGCACCAGCATACATTGTTTCTGTGCCTAAAACTTTTCCAGATAATTGCCTTTTTGCTTCTACCACATACTTATTACCGGGTCCAATGACCTTATTTACTTTTTGAATAAAAGCTAAACTTGCAATTGCCTGAGCACCACCCATTGAATAGATCTCACTAATGCCTAATTTTTTTGCTGCGTACAAAATAGCAGGATTNAATTTATTTTTTATCTTNGGAACAGCTAAAACTATTCGTTTAACTTGCGCAATCTTGCATGGAATGCAATTCATCAACAAAGTTGATGGTAAATTTCCAGGAACATATACCCCTACNGAATCAATTGGAACTGTTTTNTATTCTAATTTATTTTTATATTTATCAATTAACTTTACANTTTTAAGATTTTTCGTTTGGAGTTTATGAAATTTAAAAATTCTTTCNTAAGAAAAATCTATTGCACTTTTTACATTTTTATCTAACTGTTTTATTAATATATCAATTTTGTTTTTAGAGACTTTTATCTGATTATTTTTAGAATACCTCTTTTCATATTTTATTAAGGCTTTTAACTTATTTTTTTTTACATCTTCAATTATTTTCTTAACAAGATNAATTTCTGCAATATTGAAATTTCTTCTATGCTTAAGAAAGTTAACTAATTTAACAAATCCAGATTTATTATTATATTTTATTATTTTTACCATTTTTTATATTTTGATCCTCAAGTACTACTTCAACTATTTCTGCAGTTAAAATTATAATTGCATTATTTGAAAATAATAGTGTTATTTCAAAATTTTCATTATTTTTAAAAAGATTTATTGCGACTAGCTCTAAATATGATTCTGTATTCCTGAGATCTATATTTTTCGATTTTGACCTTTCTATATAATCAAATTTAACCACACTTTTTATTATTTCATCAGGTTTTTCTTTTTCTCTACTTATTCTTTCAATTATAAATAAAAAAATTTTATTTTTAGGTAAATACTTTATTTCATCGATTTTAATTTTTCCACCCTCACAGCATGCTGAAATTACTTGTAGGTCTTGTGGCGATTGGGCAATAATTTTTTTTAAAAACTTTTTATCCATTAAGATAATCTTTTAATTTTCACACCAATTTTTTTAAGTTTATTCTCAANTTTTTCGTAACCTCTATCTAAATGATATATTCTTGAAATTGTTGTTTTTCCTTTAGAAACTATACCCGCAAGAACTANAGCAGCTGAGGCTCGAAGATCTGAACTCATAACTTCTGAACCACTTAAATTTGCATTACCTTCGATTATTGCAGTACCATCTTTAATAGTTATTTTTGCCCCAAGTCTTTGTAGTTCCATGACATGAATAAACCTACCTTGGAAAATATTTTCGGTAATAGAACTAATACCATTTGCTTTACAAAGAAGTACCATAAATTGAGGTTGAAGATCCGTGGGGAAACCACCGTACTCTCTAGTAGTTATATTTNTTATACTCTTAATTTTTTGTGGTCCTTGTATATGGATTTTATCTTTAGAAGTTTTTATTTTTGCACCAATTTTTTTTAATATATTTAGTTCTGTTTGGATTACATTTGGATTAAAATTTCTTATGATCAAATTTCCTTTTGCTAAAGTTGCTGCTACACAAAATGTTCCTGTTTCTATTCTATCACCCATAACCGAGTAAGTAGTTTCATTTAAAGAGTCAACACCAATTATTTGGCATGTCCTTTTTCCAATCCATTTAATATTTGCACCTGCTAATTTAAGAAAATTCGTTAAGTCTTTAATTTCTGGTTCAATCGCTGAATTTTTTAAAATAGTTTTACCTTTTGCTAAAACTGCAGACATTATTAATTGCTCCGTTGCACCGACACTAATTTTGGGAAATTTAATAGTGGCTCCTTTTAATTTTCCGTTTGATTTTGCATGAATATATCCTTTTTTTATTTCATACTTCATTCCAATTTTTTTTAACGCATTTAAATGTAAATTTACTGGTCTGCCTGAATTGCCATTTAAAACACATCCACCTGGAAAACTACAAATTGACTTATGATACTTGGAAACTAATGGTCCAAGAATTAATATTCCAGCTCTCATCGTCTTTAGAATTGAATATGATCCAAAGAATTTTTGTTGTTTTGTTTTATAAATCTTTACAATTTTTTTGTTTTTTGAAAAATGGATTTTAGAACCAAGAGATTTCAGAAGTTTTAGCATTGTGTCAATATCTCTAACCCTTGGAAGATTTGCTATAGTTACTGGTTTATCAAATAATAATGTTGAAGCTAAAATTGGTAATGCAGCGTTTTTTGAACCGCTAATAGATACTTGTCCCTTGATTTTACAAGGACCTGTTATCAAAAACTTATCCATTTTATTTTATTTTATTTTTGCGACCTGAATGGTTGTTTGTCCCTGATATTTGCCGTTCTTAGATTTATATGTTGTATCTGGTTCGATTTCTGATTTGAAAAATAAAAATTGAGCTATTCCTTCATTAGAATAAACTTTTGCGGGATTTGGAGTCGTATTGCTTAACTCGATCACAATATTGCCTTCAAACTCATTTTCAATTGGAGTTACATTGCAAATAATACCAGTTCTTGCATAAGTGCTTTTTCCAACACAAATACAAAGAACATCTTTTGGAATTCTAAAATATTCAATTGTTTTAGCTAAAACAAATGAATTAGGTGGAATAATGCAGTAAGGTCCCTTTTTCTCTATAAAATTATCATCGGAGAAATTCTTAGGATCTACCAAAGAATTGTTTACGTTAGTAAAAATTCTATATTCATCTGAAATTCTTACATCATAACCGAGGCTACTGAGCCCGTATGATATTTTTCCATCTGAAACTTGATGATCTAAAAATGGATCAATCATATTATGATCTCTGCACATTTTTTTAATCCAAGAGTCTGGTTGAATAGACATATCTATTTATTAATGTTCTTTTGTTTCTTTTGAAAAACTTTTCTTTTTTTTAAATTTTTTTTTAATGCAAGTTCAAGTCTCTTAAGCTTTTCCTTTTTAGAATTCATTGGATTATTTTTTATCAGGATTTGTTAGATCGTCTAACGTAATCGTTTTGGAAATATCATGCATCTTTGTCTCTTCCTTCTGCCTGATTAATCCGCTTTTTTTTGAGGATTTTTTTGCTCTTCTATCTGCAAGCTTTTTTTCTCTTTTGGCCTGCTTTTCCATTTTTTTTGCGGCGCGATTTGCGCCAAAAGTATAGTGAATTCCCATGACATTACCTAAAATCAAATATAACGTATTTTTAGAAAAAAATAAGGCAATAATTTGAAAAAAATTTATTTATACACTATTTATAATTGTTTATTGCCCCTTTAACTCAGGTAGTAGAGTATTTCCATGGTAAGGAAAAAGTCGTCCGTGCAAGTCGGGCAAGGGGCACCAAA
>NHIT01000017.1 GCA_002171925.1 Candidatus Pelagibacter sp. TMED196
GTTCTATGATCTTTCTCTCTATTGCCTGCTACTAAAGTATCTACTGTTAAACACATTGCATCAAACCCAGATCTTCTTGATCTATCAATTAAATCATCAGAGATTGACCTGTCCTTGTGAACATAAAGTTGAAACAGCTTTGGTCCACCAGAAATATTCGAGACCTCTTCTATAGTATTATTCCCCATAGAAGACATACTATAAAAAGTATTGAATTTTTCTGCTGCTCTTGCTGAAGCTCTATCTCCATCTGGATGATAGAGTCTCTGCATCGCTGCAGGTGAAAGAAAAATTGGCATATCAATTTTTTTTCCAAATAAAGTAGTTGATAGATCGGGTTTTCCAACACTAGCCAGAACATTGGGAACTAAATCGCAATCATTAAAAGAGTCGGTATTCCTTCTTAAAGTAGACTCATCATCAGATCCACCATCAATGTAATGAAAAATTGGGGAAGGTAATTTTTTTTTAGCTAGTTTTCTAAAATCTTCAAAATTATAACAATCTTTTAAATTCATACTGTCTAAATAATTTAGAATTTTTTTAGAAAATTAAACATGTAACTATTGGCCCCAGGATTTTTATCTCCTAAGCTAGCATTAGATACGTGATTATAAGATAAGCCTAAATTTGTGCCTTCAGTTAAGTCAATTGACATTTGAACTTCGCTTTTAAACTCCAGGGGGTGTCCCAAGTCTTTTCCGTCCCCTTTATTATACAGGCCTGGTGTAAAACTTGGTGTTATATTTAATTTTCCAAAAGAATAGTTTGTTTCAACGCCTGTGTAAATATAGGTTGCTGCATCTTGAGTTATCATAGCGCCTGTTACCGGAGAAATTCTTCCAAAAATCGTATCTCTATATAAATTTTCATTTTGATGTTCAACGCCGTACAGAACTGACCTTTTACCATCGTCACTAAAATCAAACATGCCAGTGTAAAAATTTATTCCATTATTTTTTTCATCTGAAAAGGCAGGTATATTAAAAAATAAAATACCAATTAAAATAGTTAAGAGTTTAAGTTTAATTTTCATTTTTAAAAAAATACATTTTAAATCCAAAAAAGTATATAGTTTATTACTTTGTTTTTTCAGTCCTTTTTCTTATTGCTAAATAAAGAATGGCCCCTCCAAGAATAAACAAAACATAAGGCATAAACCATAAAAAATAACTATTTTTTTTTAGAGGCGTATTAAACAAAATCCAGTCTCCATATTTGTCTGATAAAAAATGATAAATCTCTTTTTTATTCAAACCTTCTTCTACTTTTTCATTAACAACTTCTTTTATTGTTAATGCAAAATCAGAGTTAGAGTCTGAGATTGTTTGTCCTTGACATACCAAACATCTTAGATTTTTCAAAATTTCGTATGTTTTATTTTCTTCACAATATGAGATCGTGCTACTAAAAAATAATACTATAGTTAATGATAATATTTTCATTTATTTACAATCTTTTTAATTTCCTTAACATCTTTAGAGTTGATGGGACCTACGTATTTTTTTAATATTTTTAATTCATTGTTTATTAAAATTGTTTCGGGAATACCATAAATACCAAAATTCACAGATTTTTTTCCCTCGAGATCTTTTGTTAAAATAAAAAATGGATTGCCCATTTCATTTAAAAATTTTAAAGCATTTTTTTTCTCATCTTTAAAGTTTACTCCAATAATTCTTAGATTGGAGTTTTTAGATAACTCAACAAGGTGTTTGTGTTCTTTTCTACATGGATTACACCAAGATGCCCAAAAATTTAATAAAGTAAATTTGAACTTTGCCATTTCTTGGGTATTAAATTCTCCGTCTTTATCAAAATAATTTAATTGCACCTCGGCAATTTTTTTTCCAACATTGTCTTGGGTTGTGTAGACTTTATTTTTACCTAAACTTAGATAAAGAACAAAAAAAACAAATATTGCAATTGAGTAAATTATAACTAGATATTTTTTTCTCATATTTTTTTTCCAAATCTTAAAAATTGCAATATTCCTCCCAATGAAATTAATAAAACAGAAAACCAAATAAAATTCATGAATGGTTTTTTTTGAAATTTTATATTGAAAATATCTGAGTTTGAGATATTGCTCATAGTTAAATAAGTATCAGAAAATAATTTAGTATTGATCGATGCTTCATAAGTTATTATTTCAGGTTGATTATATACTCTAATTTCTGGTGTTAAATTTTGGCTCGTTGTACTTTTATTATCTATTATTTCAAAAAAACCTTTTACAGACTTGAAGTTGTTTTTTGAGAATGTCTCTAAATTATTAAATTTGATTGTATAATTTTGAAAACTTCTTTCATCACCCATTCTTGCATTAAAACTTTTTTCAACAGAAAATATTTGATTAAGTGATATTGAGAAAATTAGCATCCCAAATCCAAAATGAGAAATAATCCTGGATAAATTAATATTTTTATTTTTAAACTTTTCATAAAAGTCAAAAATGGTTTGTGTTATTAGATAAGTTGAAAATAATAATATCAATAACAATAATACGCTGCTCTCTTTTATTTTGAAAAAAATGATAATAAATAAAATTACAGATATAAATAAAACAATATTAAATATACCCATTATATCAGATGATATCCATTTGTGCTTTGGCCCCGATGTCATTAGGAATAACAGTGGAAGTAAAAATGGGGCTAAAATAAAATTATAATAAGGTGGTCCAACTGATATTTTTTGTCCAGTCAAGGTATCAAGAAAAACTGGATATAAAGTTCCAATTAATACTACTGCTAAAAAAAATATCATAAACCAATTGTTTACTAATATAAAAGATTCTTTTGAAAAAATTTTGTAATTTTTGTTGTCATCTGGTGCATATTTAAAAAAAATAAAAATTGATGAAAAAACCATTAAAGCTAAAAAAGACAAAATAAACAAACCTCTCGAAGGATCATTTGCAAATGTGTGAACAGAATTCAATATTCCCGACCTAACTAAAAATGTTCCTACCACGCTCATGGTGAAAGTTAAAATACTTAAAATTATTACCCACGAATATAGTCCAATTCTTCTCTCTAAAACTAACACTGAGTGAAGCAATGCAGTCATTAAAAACCAGGGCATCAACGAAGAGTTTTCAACAGGATCCCAAAACCAAAAGCCACCCCATCCTAACTCGTAGTAAGCCCAGATTGATCCAACTAAAATGCCTAAAGTTTGGAATGTCCATGAAACAGAAACCCAAGGTTTAATAGTTAATGCTAAAGATTTTGAGTCCACTTTCGATATTAAAGCAGCTAACGCAATAGAAAAATAAATTGAAGATCCTACAAATCCAATATAGAGGAGCGGAGGATGAATTGCTAATGCAGGGTCTTGTAAAATTGGATTCAATCCCATTCCCTCAGTTGGNATTGGATATAATAATGAAAAAGGATTTGAATTTGTTAACAAAAAAATTAAAAAAGCTGAAATTAATAAATTTTGAAAAATAAGAGTATAAAGCTTAAAATTTTTATTTTTATTTTTATTTAAAATTAAAAATAAAAAAGAGAACAACACTAGTATGTTTATCCATAATAATAAGCTACCTTCGTGATTCCCCCAAGTACCAGAAATTTTATAGAATAAAGGTTTGGTGGTATGTGAATTTTCGTAAACATTTATTAATGAAAAATCAGAAATAACGTATGCTATAATTAGCGCTATAAAAGCTAAAAAAGTAAATACTATTTGAAAAAATGCAAACTTATATATTTTTTTAGATACATTGTTTCCAGATAATTTTAAATCATAATAAGATAAATACAAAATAGATGCTGTTAACAATAAGGATATGGTTGAGACTATTATACCAAAATTACTTAGCATTTTGTTTCAAACTTTCTTTTATCTCTGGAGGCATATAATTCTCATCGTGTTTGGCTAATATTCTTTTAGCTAAAAAAAATTTTTTATCTTTCAATCTTCCCTCAGCTACTACTCCCTTACCTTCTGCAAAAAGAGCTGGTACCGTTCCACGGTAAGTGACGATTATCTCTTTCTTATAGTCAGTGACAATAAATTTAATTTCATTATCATCTGTCTCCACGGAGCCTGGTTTAACCATTCCTCCTAGTCTGATATTATTTTTAAACGCATTTTCATCAGTTTTACTTACCTCAGATGGTGAATAAAAATACAAAACATTATTTCTCAATGTCTTAAATAGAAAAATAGTTAATATTATAGACAGTGCAAATATCGATAAAAAGATTAGTAATCTATTTTTTGTCTTTATGTTAAGCATTTCAACAATGCTGAATTAGTTTTTTGAATGTGAAACTAAAATTTCTCTTACGATTTTTTGTTTTTTTAGATTCTCAAGCTCTAGTTTTGAAAGACTCTTTGCTTCTTTTATAAAATCTTTTTCTAATTTTTTTAAGGTTTTTTTTGTCTTTAAGTAAAAATATAAACAAATGACAAANGTAGTTATGAAAGACGACCATACGTANACNCCGTAACCGTTCATAGATAAAATTTCTAAAATCATTATTTTAAGCCTTTTTTCTTCATTCTAATTGTTTCTATCCTATATTTCATTAGAAAAATTAACGCACAATACAGCAAAAAAGCTAATAACATCACTGATAGAGGTATTAACATTGAAATATGAATTGTTGTTTCGCCCATTAAATTAACACTTGCAGGTTGGTGTAGTGTAGACCACCAGATTACAGAGTACTTAATAACAACTAAATTTATCAAACCGGCCAATGAAATGAAGGTGCAAACTTTTGATGAATTTATAGGATCTCTTATATACTTATAAGACATAATAAAAGCGATATAAAAAAACATCAAAATTAACATTGATGTTAATCTTGCATCCCATGCCCACCAAGTTCCCCAGGTTGGTTGTCCCCAAAGAGAACCTGTAAAAATTGCGATAATATTAAAAGTTAAACCGATAGGAGCTAGGCTTTTATAAACTAAACTTACGCTTTTAATTTTAAAAATAAAATTAATAATACAAAGCAGACTTAAAGTGCCAAAAGACAGAAGAGATATCCAGGCAGCAGGGACGTGAACGTACATTATTCTCACAGTGTCTCCCTGAATATAATCTTTTGGAGATAAAAATAGTGAAAAAATGAGACCGACTATTACAATTGGTATTATAAAAAATTTTACTATATTAAGAATTTTGCCAGTTAAATTAAAAATATAACTAGGATTTAAATATTTTATCATTATGTTTCTTTAACCGATTTTCTGGAAGTTTTGAATGCTATATTTTGTTGTCCTAGTTGAAAATTGAGAGGGAGATAAGGAAGTATAAATAATTCTCAACCAGGAACTAACCTAATCTTTATACTTTTTATTTATGCCGGAGATTTGTATATATTTTGTTAACTTTGTGGCAAATTACCCTAGTTAGATGGTTTGTAGTAATTAGATCCCCTCTTTTCTGAAAAAACCTCGTTAACAAGAGGGTGCCGAATTGGGTCTCCTGAGTTATCTTCAATTAAATTTTGCTCAGAAACATAGGCCTCATAAGTAACTTCGTTATTCTCGGCGAGAAGATGATAGAAAGGCTGATTTTTTCTTGGCCTAACATCTTTGGGAATAGATTGGTACCATTCTTCAGAATTATTAAACTCGAAATCAACATCGTAGATTACGCCCCTAAAATTAAAATGTTTATGTTTAACTATCTCGCCAATAGAAAATTTAGCTTTTTTTGAATTCATTATCTTTAAAGATAATAATATTTTTTATAAAATCAATAAAAAAATATGAATTAAAAATCTTTTGTGATAACTTTAAACTGTGAATAAATCATTTATAAAGTTTGCAACAGATTTTGGGCCATTATTAGCTTTCTTTATAATTTATTACAAAAACGATAAAGATTTAGTTTCAGCTATACCTGCTTTAATTATTGCAACATTAATTGCCATTTGTGTAGTTTATATATTGGAAAAAAAAATTCCTATTTTGCCTTTGATGGGAGCAATACTTGTTTGCTTATTTGGTGGGCTCACAATTTTTTTTGATAATCCAATATTTATATACTTAAAGCCTACTATTATTAATTTAATCTTTGCTTTTGCTTTATTTTTTGGAAAGGTGGTTTTAAACAAAAATTTTCTAAAAAAATTATTCGGAAACTCAATCAATTTAGAGGAAGCTGGGTGGGACAAGCTCACAGTTAGGTGGGTCGGTTTTTTTATTTTCTTAGCTTTACTTAATGAGGCAGTATGGAGAACTCAAACAGAGGAGGTTTGGATAAATTTTAAAGTTTGGGGTATACTACCTATAACTTTTATATTTACAGCATTTCAGTTACCCTTAATACAAAAATACAAAAAAAATGAGTAATAAATTTAAACTAATAATAAATAATAAATTTTTAAAAAAAGAAAATTTTTTTGTTAAAAAAGAGCTGAGTATAATACTTAATCTTTACGCTAAAAAAGTATCTTCTGGGGATTGGAAAGACTATGGATTAACAATAAATAAAAGAGAGATTACATTTGATATTTATCAAAGAGCGTCTGAAAAACCAGTTTTTAGAATATCAAAAAATTTACATCCAAAAAACAAATCAGAAAAATTTTATATTCTGGATAGTAATGGTAGCATAATTAATAAGTCTGAGAATCTAAGTGTATTAATAAATAAAATTGAGTGGACTGGTCTAAAATTGGTTAAGTGATATTATCTTCTTTGCCCAAATAGTCTTAGCAACATTATAAATAAATTAATAAAGTCTAAATACAAAGTAAGAGCTCCCATAACAGCTTTTTTGCCTGATACCTCGCTGTTATCACTAGCAAGATACATGTTCTTAATTTTTTGAGTGTCATAAGCTGTAAGACCAACAAATATCAAAACGCCTAAAACTGATATTACAAAGTACATCATACTTGATTTCATGAAAAAATTTACGACTGATGCAATGATAATACCTATTAATCCCATCATTAAAAAAGAGCCAAATTTTGTTAAATCTCTTTTTGTTGTGTAACCATAAATACTCATTGCTCCAAATGTCCCTGCGGTTATAAAAAATACTCTTGTGATACTGGCTCCAGTGTAAACTAAAAATATTGAAGCTAAAGATGCTCCCATTAAACTAGCAAAAATCCAAAAAGTAGTTTGAGCTTTTGTTGCGCTCATTTTTCGAATTCCAAAACTCATATAAAAAACAATGCCTAACGGAGCCAACATTACTACCCACATTAATGGAGAAGCAAAAAGAGCTTGNCCNATTCCAGTNAGTCCNGTGATCCCNTTTGCAGAAACTTGAATGTCNTAACCACCAGATAATCTAAATAANANTANAGATACTATNCCTGTTAAAAAAACTCCTGAAGCCATGTAGTTATAAACTTTTAACATATAGCTTCTTAANCCCTGATCTATAATTTGAGCTTCGGTTGTAGTAGATTTTACATTTGTGTTTTGACGNTTTGATTGCATAANTAAAATATAATCATTTTTTTTATGTTTTCAATGGTACATATATCGCCTAAAAACATTANATTTTTATGAAATATAAAAAATTAGGAAATACAAAATTAGATGTAAGCCTCATTTGTCTAGGAACTATGACCTATGGCGAACAAAATACCCAGGAAGAAGGTTTTGAGCAAATGGATTATGCTTTAGACCAAGGAATAAATTTCTTTGATACAGCTGAGCTTTATGCAATTCCTCCAAAGGCGAAAACCTACGGGGAAACTGAAGAGATAATTGGAAACTGGTTTAAGAAAAGAAACAATAGAGAAAAAATTATTTTAGCATCAAAAATTGCTGGGCCAGGATTGAAATGGATCAGGGGAGGCGGCGATCAGTACTCAGAAAAAAGTATAGAGGATGCTGTAAATAGCAGTTTGAAAAGACTTAAAACTGACTACATTGATTTATATCAACTTCACTGGCCTGAGAGAAATACTAATTATTTTGGAGATCTTGATTATGACCATGATGCTAATGAAAAAAAATGGAATAGATTTGAAAATATTTTAAAAGTTTTTAAGAAGATAATTGATCAAGGTAAAATAAGATACATAGGATTATCTAATGAAACACCGTGGGGATTTTCTAATTTTATTAAGATTGCTGAAAAAGAAAAACTTCCAAGAGTAGTCTCTGTTCAAAATCCTTACAGTTTAATTAATAGGACTTATGAAATTGGAATGTCTGAAATCTCGATGAGAGAAAATGCTGGTCTTTTAGCCTACTCGCCATTAGGAATAGGTTATCTAACAGGCAAATACAGAAACAAAAAAATACCTAAAAACTCCAGACTAGATTTATTTTATGAAAATTATCCTAGGTATCATAATGAAAGAACTTATGATGCCGTTGAGAGATATTACAAAATTGCAAAAAAACATAGTATATCTTTTTCTCAATTGGCCTTGGCTTTTGTTAATTCTAGGGAATTTGTAACTAGTAATATCATTGGCGCAACCAAGATGGATCAATTGAAAGAAAATATTGAGAGTATTAATATTTCTCTTAATGAAAATATAATTAGTGACATTAATTTAGTGCATGAAAACAATCCTAACCCTGCACCTTAAATATAACTCAAAGGTTGAAAAGGTATTAATTTTGTATAAGTTGCTTAAATAAACAGAAATGAAAAAAATTATTTTAATAAATTTAATTGGCTTATTTTTTTTAGGCTTTGCAAATGCAAATAATCCCAAGAGTGTTGGAAAATTTAAAAATTGGGAAACTTTTACTTATAATGACGGGAAAGGTAAAATTTGTTTTGCTCAAACAATACCTTTAGAGAGATCGCCAAATAACTTTGTAAGAAAACCCTCAAGATTATTTGTTACTTTCAGAAATTCTGAAAAAATAAAAGATGAGATAAGTGTAACAAGTGGACACGAATATAAATCTGCATCGGTAACAGCCACAAGTGGAAAAAACGAATTCTCAATGTTTTCCAAAGGAAACTTTGCTTGGTTAATTGATGGAGAAGAAGAAGCTAATTTAATCAAAACAATGAAAAAAGCATCAAAACTGTCTGTGCTTGCAAAAGCTAATAATGGTAGACAAACTAAAGATCTTTACTCAATGATGGGTTTTACAAAAGCCTATAATGCTGCCAAAAAAAATTGTGCTTAAAAATAAAAAAAAAAATAAAATTGTTCTCGCATATTCAGGGGGGTTAGATACTTCTATAATTCTGAAATGGCTTCAGGAAAATTATAAAGCTGAAGTCATTGCCTACACTGCAGATATTGGTCAAGTAATGAATAAAAATAAAATTGTTAAAAATGCAAAAAAATTAGGTGTTAAAAATATAATTATTGAGGACTTAAAAAATACTTTTGTAAAAGATTATGTTTATCCGATGATAAGAGGCCATGCCTTGTATGAAGGAACTTATTTATTAGGAACTTCAATAGCAAGACCTTTAATTGCAAAAAGACAAATTGCTATTGCAAAAAAATTTAAAGCATTTGCAGTTTCCCATGGATCGACAGGTAAAGGAAATGATCAAGTTAGATTTGAGCTCGGATACTATTATTTTGGACCAAAAATAAAAGTTATTGCACCTTGGAGAATATGGAAGCTTAAATCAAGAACAGATTTAATTACATACGCAAAAAAAAATAAAATACCAATACCAAAAGATAAAAAAGGTGCACCACCGTTTTCTGTGGATGATAATCTTTACCATACTTCTACGGAGGGTAAAATTTTAGAAGATCCTAAAAAATCTGCTCCAGAATATATTTTTCAAAGAACAGTTGCTCCTGAAAAAGCTCCTAACAAAGTATCTTTTGTTACTATAGGATTTAAAAAAGGTGATCCAGTATCAGTGAATAATAAAAAATTGTCTCCTACAAAGCTTTTACAAAAACTAAATTTAGTTGCTGGTAAAAATGGGATTGGAAGAGTTGATTTAGTCGAAAATAGATTTATAGGAATTAAATCAAGAGGAGTTTACGAAACACCTGGTGGAACACTTTTGATGATAGCTCACAGAGCAATAGAGTCTGTAACTTTGGATAAAAAAACTATGCATCAAAAGGATGAGGTCATGCCAAAGTATGCAGAACTAATTTATAATGGTTTTTGGTTTTCAAAAGCTAGATTTAAGTTACAAAAAATTGTTGATCTAAAAAGAAGTCAAGTAAATGGTACAATAAAACTCAAGTTGTTTAAGGGAAATATTACAATTGTTTCTAGAAATAGTAAGAATAAGGCCTACTCAATAAAAAAAGTCTCTTTTGAAGAAAATAAATCTTTTAAAAAGTCAAAAGTTGAGAAATTTATATTAGGTGCGGCAAGAAAGCTTAGGTCTTAAAAAAAATTTGTATATATAAAAATATTTATGAAATTG
>NHIT01000018.1 GCA_002171925.1 Candidatus Pelagibacter sp. TMED196
AAAGAAGCTCCTAAGGCAGAAGAGAAAAAAGCAGATGCCCCGAAAGAAGCTCCTAAGGCAGAAGAGAAAAAAGCAGATGCCCCGAAAGAAGCTCCTAAGGCAGAAGAGAAAAAAGCAGATGCCCCAAAAGAAGCTCCTAAGGCTGAGGAAAATAAGAATTAATGTTTCAAGCAAAAATATTCACTCTGTATCCAGACTTCTTTCCTGGAATTTTAAGTAAAGGTATTTATGGAAGAGCAATTAAGAAAAATTTGTGGAGTTTAGATGTAATTAATATTAGAGATTATGCAGAAGATAAACATAAAACAGTAGATGATACTCCGTACGGTGGTGGCAAAGGAATGGTTTTAAAACCTGATGTGGTATCAAAAGCACTTGATCAAAATTTAAAAAAAAACGAGAAAATTATTTATCTAACACCGAAAGGAAAGATATTTGATCAAAATAGAGCGAAAAATTTTTTGAAAGATAAAAAGGTAAATATTCTTTGCGGTCATTTTGAAGGAATTGACCAAAGAGTCATAGAGTCAAGAGGAATTGAGGAGATAAGTATCGGTGACTACATTTTATCGGGTGGAGAGACAGCCGCATATGTAATTTTGGATAGCATATTAAGACTTGTGCCAGGCGTTCTAGGAAATGAAAATTCTTATAAAGATGAAAGTTTTGAAAATGGTCTATTGGAGTATCCTCAGTACACAAAACCTCAAATATGGGAAAAAACAACAGTTCCCGAGGTACTTTTATCAGGAGATCACAGTAAAATTAAAGACTGGCGTTTAACTCAATCTGAGGCTATAACACGCCACCGAAGACCAGACATGTGGCAAAAATATAAAAAAAATTAAATTGATAAACATACAGATGAAAAATATTGAAGAAATTAACAGAGAGAATGTAAAAAAAATCTCAGCTCAAAAAAAATTACCAGATTTCTTTCCAGGGGATATAATTAAAGTTGGCGTAAGAATAACAGAAGGTAAGAGAGAAAGAATTCAATACTTTGAAGGTGTTTGCATCGCAAAAAAAAATAGAGATATTAATTCTTCATTTACTGTAAGAAAAATTTCATTTGGAGAAGGAGTAGAAAGGACATTTGCACTTTTCAGTCCAATTGTTGATACAATTAAAGTTATAAGATCAGGAAAAGTAAGACGAGCAAAGCTATATTATTTGAGGGATAGAACAGGAAAATCAGCAAAAATCGCTGAAAAAATTAAAAAGAAAATTGGTATCGATGTAGAGAGTAAGTCTGATCAAGCAAAAGACGAAAATGTTGTAAAACAAGTTGTTAAGGACGAAAAGGAAGAAAGTCCAGATGTCAAAAAATCAGAGTCTTTAAAAAAAGATGAGGAACTTAAAGAAGATAGCGCTAAAAAGGCTAAATAAAATTAAACTTTTTTAAATGTCTAAAACTTTATACGATAAAATCTGGGAAGATCATTTAGTACATCAACAAGATGATGGCACATCTTTATTGTTTGTTGATAGACATTTAATCCACGAAGTTACAAGCCCCCAAGCTTTTGAAGGTCTAAGAAATTCTAATAGAAAAGTTAGAAACCCTAAGCTAACTCTCGCAGTTGCTGATCATAATGTTCCAACTACTGACAGATCTAAAGGTATTTCAGATGAAGAGTCTAAAATTCAAGTTGATACACTTGAAAAAAAATTGTGAGGAGTTTGATATAAAACTTTTTGGAATGACTGATAAAAGACAAGGTATTGTTCATATAATAGGTCCTGAACAAGGTTTTACTCAACCTGGAAATATAATTGTGTGTGGAGACAGTCACACAGCTACACACGGTGCATTCGGAGCATTAGCTTTTGGAATTGGCACTTCAGAAGTTGAACATGTATTGGCAACACAAACTTTAGTTCAAAAAAAATCTAAAAATTTAAGGATAAGTGTTGATGGTAAACTACCAATTGGAGTGACATCAAAAGATGTTATTTTACAAATTATTGGAAAAATTGGAACTGCTGGAGGCACAGGTTATGTTATTGAATATGCTGGAGATGTTATTTCATCTTTGACTGTTGAGAATAGAATGACCATTTGTAATATGACTATTGAAGGTGGAGCAAGAGCTGGATTAATAGCGCCAGACGAAAAGATATTTAAATATTTAAAAGGAAAACCTATGGCTCCAAAAAGCAATATTTGGGATAAAGCTTTAGAATACTGGGGAAAACTTAATTCTGATAATGATGCTGAGTTCGATAAGGAGGTTTTACTTAAAGGAGAGGAAATTAAGCCAATGGTTACATGGGGAACATCCCCACAAGACGTTATTACAATTGATGGTAAAGTTCCAAATCCTACTGATGAAAAAGATCATGATAGAAGAAGTTCAATTGAAAGGTCATTAAAATATATGGGACTTAAACCAAACACACTAATTAAAGATATTAAAATTGATAAAGTTTTTATAGGCAGTTGCACAAATGGTAGAATCGAGGATTTAAGGGACGCTGCTAAAATTTTAAAAGATAAAAAAATTGCATCTCATGTACAAGCTATGGTAGTTCCGGGTTCTGGTTTAGTAAAAGAACAAGCAGAACAAGAGGGTTTAGACAAAATTTTTCTAAACTCCGGATTTGAGTGGCGAGAACCTGGTTGCTCAATGTGTTTAGCAATGAATGCAGACAAACTTAAACCCGAAGAAAGATGTGCGTCAACATCTAACAGAAACTTTGAGGGCAGACAAGGAAGAGGTGGCAGAACTCACCTAGTTAGTCCAGCAATGGCAGCAGCAGCAGCTATTTCTGGAAATTTTGAAGATGTCAGAAAATATAAAAATTAATGAAAAAGTTTAATAAGATAACAAGTATTCCTGCATATTTACCAATAGTTAATATTGATACAGATATGATAATTCCAAAACAATTTTTAAAAACTATTAAAAGAACAGGTTTAGGAAAAAATCTTTTTTTTGAAATGAGATACGATGATGAAGGTAATGAAATTTCTGAGTTTATTTTAAATAATAAACCTTATAATCAATCAAAAATATTAATAGCAGGTAAAAACTTTGGTTGTGGTTCATCACGAGAACATGCCCCATGGGCGCTACTAGATTTTGGTATAACTTGTATAATAAGTTCAAGTTATGCAGACATATTTTATAGTAATTGTTTTAAAAACGGAATTCTACCAATAACTATTAAAGAGGAGGCAATAAAGGAATTATCTGAATACTCTATTAGAAAAGAAGAATTATCAATTAATTTAGAAGATCAGTCTATAAAATTTGGAAACAATGAAATTAAATTTGAAATTGATGAGTTTAAAAAAAAATGTCTTTTAGAAGGTTTAGATGATATTTCTCTTTCTTTAGCCCAATCTTCAAAGATCTCAGCTTATGAAAGTAAATTAAAAACATCAAAGCCTTGGATTTTTAATGATTAAGGTAAAAAAGAGAAAAATTTTACTTTTACCTGGCGATGGTATTGGACCAGAAGTAATAAAAGAAGTAAAAAAAATAATTGAGTGGTTTAATAAAAATAGGTCACTTGATTTTGAAGTAGATCAAGATTTAGTGGGTGGTGCTGCATATGATAAATTCAAGACTCCTATTACTGATGAAGTGTTTTTCAAAGCTTTAGAGAGTGAGGCTGTAATCTTAGGTGCTGTCGGTGGTCCAAAATGGGATAATTTAGATTTTTCCAAAAAACCAGAAAGAGCATTACTTAAGTTAAGAAAAGAATTAAAACTTTTTGCAAATTTAAGACCTGCAATTTGCTTCAAACAATTAGTTGATGCCTCAAGTTTAAAGCCCGAAATAGTTTCGGGACTAGATATAATGATTGTAAGGGAGTTAACCGGAGGAATTTATTTTGGTGAACCTCGGGGTATAAAACCCATAGATAATGGTGAGAGAAAGGGAATTAATACTCATACCTATACCTCTAAAGAAATAGAAAGAGTCGCTAGAGTTGCCTTTGAATTAGCAAAAAAAAGAAATAATAAAGTTACCTCTTGTGAAAAATCAAATGTCATGGAGGCTGGTCAATTGTGGAAAGAAGAAGTACAGGCGCTTCATAAAAAAGATTATAAGGATGTTAATTTAGAACACATGCTTGCCGATAACTGTGCTATGCAGTTATTAAGAAATCCTAAACAGTTTGATGTAATCGTAACTGATAACTTATTTGGAGACATTTTGTCAGATGAAGCTGCAATGTTAACAGGATCTCTAGGATTATTACCCTCGGCTTCACTTGGTGCAAAAGACAAGGATGGTAATTTAAGATCAATGTATGAACCCGTACACGGATCAGCGCCAGATATTGCCAGCAAAGGTATAGCTAATCCAATTGCAACAATTTTAAGTTTTTCAATGGCTTTAAAATATTCATTAAATTTAGACAAAGAGTCCATAGAATTAGATAATGCAGTACAAAAAGTTTTAGATGATGGATTAAGGACAAAAGACATTATTTCTAAAGGAAAAAAAGAGGTATCCACATCTACGATGGGGGATGCGATTATTGCGTGTTTGCAAAAATAATTAAATTATCTTAATTTAGGGTTAGTAAAAAAATGACAACTTATACAGCACCAGTTGAAGATATGATGTTTCTTTTTGAAAAATTAAGAGACAATAAGAATTATAATGACTTGGAAAAGTACAAAGAAGTAAGCCCAGATCTTGTTAAAAATATTTTAGANGAAGCTGCGAAAATAAATGAAAACTTAATTTTACCCCTTGCAAAGGCAGGTGATGACAATCCTGCGGTTTTAGAAAATGGTATAGTGAGGACACCGCCTGGATACAAAGAAGTTTATCAAAAATACATCGAGGATGGATGGACATCATTATCCTGTGATCCTAAATATGGTGGACAAGGAATGCCTAGAACTGTAAGTGCTTTTTTTGATGAAATGATATCGTCAGCTAGTTTGGCATTCAAACTTTATAGCGAATTAACACTTGGAGCTTATAACTGTATTCATCATCATGCATCTGAAGAAATTAAAAATAAATATCTTCCAAAAATGGTTGANGGCAAATGGAGTGGTACAATGTGTTTAACTGAGCCAATCTGTGGAACAGATTTAGGTTTACTAAAAACAAAAGCAGTAGAACAACAAGATGGAACCTACAAAATTACAGGTCAAAAAATATTCATTACTTCTGGTGACCATGATTTAACAGAAAATATTATTCATTTAGTAATTGCGAGAGCAACAGACTCGCCTAAAGGAACCAAAGGGATAAGTTTATTTTTAGTTCCAAAATTTGTTGTAAAAGAAGATGGATCAACTGGTTCGAGAAATGGAATATCAACGGGATCAATAGAAACAAAAATGGGTATCAAGGGATCAGCTACGTGTGTTTTAAATTTTGATGATGCAACTGGATTTATGATTGGTCCTAAAAATAAAGGATTAAGTCAAATGTTCACAATGATGAANTTAGAGAGAATAGTTGTTGGAATTCAAGGCTTAGGTATTTCCGAAATTGCATATCAGAATTCNTTAAGCTACGCTAAAGAGAGAAAACAGGGAAAAAGTAACAATAATAAATCACAAAATGGAAATGCTGATTTAATTATTGATCATGCAGATATAAGAAGATCTTTATTAAACATGAAATCAATAATTGAGGGGGAAAGAGCATTGTGTTTTTGGTTATCACAACAAACTGAAGTGAGCTTAAATCATAGCGACCAAAAAATCAAACAAGATGCTTCTGATATGGTTTCGTTAATGACACCAGTTGTAAAATCTTTATTTTCAGATTTAGGAATGGAAATTACAAGTGATGCGATGCAAATATATGGTGGATATGGTTATACGAAAGATCAAGGGATAGAACAATTATATAGAGATAACAGAATAACACCGATTTATGAAGGAACTAATTCAGTGCAAGCAGCTGATTTAGTTTTTAGAAAANTATCGAATAAAAATGGAAATATAATTAATAAATTTTTAGAGCTAATTAAATCAGAAATTAATTCAAATAATGAAAAAATTGGACCATTTATTGAAGAATTTAATAATTATTTAGATATTCTTAAAAAGTTCAGTGAATGGACAGTTGATAGGGCAAAGTCTAACAAAGACGATGTGAGCGCTGCAGCAAATGACTATTTAAAGACTCTTGGGTATATTTCAATAGCTTTTGCTTGGATAAAAACTCTTGAGGTAAGTTTTAAAGATTATGAAGAAAATAAAAAATTTTATGATGACAAAATAAGCACTGCTAAATTTTATTTTGATAAAGTCCTACCTAGAGCTGAAAATCACTATAAATCTGCTATCTCAGGAAGTTCAAATATTATGAATTTTAATTTTAATTAAAAAATGGGTCATTACGACACTAATTTAGATAAAAATGANGCAAACTATGTCTCATTAACTCCACTAAGTTTTCTTGAGAGAGCAAAAGATATTTATCCGGATTACGAAGCCTTAGTTTACGAAGATAGATCCTATACATGGGATCAAATTTATAGAAGATGTATTAAATTTGCGAGTGCACTAGAGAAAATTGGTATTAAAGAAGGAGATACAGTTTCAGTGATGGCTTTTAATACGCCTGAAATTTTCGAAGCACATTATTCTGTGCCTATGGCTGGAGCAGTTTTAAATACTATAAATACTAGATTAGATGCAAAAACTGTTGCCTATATCATTGATCATAGNGAAGCGAAGGTATTGATAGTTGANAGACAGCTTCATTCAGTTCTAAGCAAAGCTTTAGAAATCTCAAAAAACAAACCTTTAATAATTGATATACACGACAAATTTGCAGATCCATCATTGCTAAAACAAATTGGTGAAAAGGAGTATGAAGATTTTTTAAATACTGGTGACGAAAATTATGTTTGGAAGAAACCTAAAGATGAGTGGCAGGCTATATCGCTTAGTTATACGTCAGGAACAACTGGTAATCCTAAAGGTGTTGTCTATCATCATAGAGGTTCATATTTAATGTCTACTGGAAGCGCTATTGCATGGAACATGCCCAATAGATTAAATTTTTTAACAGTCGTTCCAATGTTTCATTGTAATGGATGGGGATATCCATGGACAATTCCAATGTTAAACGGAAGGACAATTTGCCTAAGAGCAATTGATATTAAAAAAATATTTGAACTAATTGATAAATATAAGATTACNCATTTTGGTGGCGCNCCGATTGTTTTAAATATGATTACTGGTGCCTCAGAAAGTGAACGTAAAAAGCTAAATCACAAAGTTTACGTTTTAACAGCAGGAGCACCACCTCCAAGTATAATATTTAAAAAAATGGAAGCATTGGGTTTTGATGTAATGCATGTCTATGGACTCACCGAAACCTACGGACATATACTCCAGTGTGCATGGAACGAAAGCTGGAATTCTTTTGATGAGGACAAGAAAAATGAAATAAAAGCTAGGCAAGGTGTAAGGTATCCAAATACTGAGGACGTAATGGTAATGGATCCTGAAAGCATGAAGCCTGTACCAAAAGATGCAAAAACGATTGGAGAGATCATGATTAAAGGCAATATTGTCATGAAAGGCTATTTTAGAGACAAAGATGCAACTGATAAGGCAATGTCCCATGGATGGTTTCATTCTGGAGATTTAGCAGTTGTAAATCCTGATGGATATATAAAAATAAAAGATAGATCTAAAGATATCATTATTTCTGGAGGAGAAAATATTTCTTCAATAGAAATTGAAAATACTTTATCAAAACATCCATCCGTTTCAATCGCAGCTGTTGTGGCCAAACCTGATGAAAAGTGGGGAGAAGTTCCTTGTGCNTTTATCGAAAAAGTTAAAGATAAGGAAGTAAGNGAAAAAGAATTAATAGATTTTTGCAGGGAAACCTTAGCAGGCTTTAAAATACCAAAAAAAGTTGAATTTTGTGAGCTTCCAAAAACCTCAACTGGAAAAATTCAAAAATTTGAGCTTAGAAAAAAGGCCAAGGAAATTAATTGATTTTACAAATTGACAACAAGCAAGTCTTTGCTTCTAACGCTGGCAAAGACTTAGATAAAAATAAAGAGACGGTTTTTTTATTGCATGGCAGNGGNCTNACGCATATTGTNTGGTCTCTAACAGAGCAGTATTTATCAAACAANAACTACAATATATTATCTATTGATTTACCAGGTCATGGAAATTCTGATGGTCCCTGTTTAAGNACAATAGAACAAATTTCAGANTGGATAGATTTGATTAGAGATCACATAAATGTCGATAAAATATCTATTATAGGTCATTCTCAAGGGTGTTTAGAGGCAATAGAATACGGATCAAAATATAAAGACCGTGTGTCAAAATTAGTACTTCTTGCTGGCTCTTATAAAATGCCAGTGAATCAAGACCTTATAGACTTAGCAGACTCTGGTGATAAAAAAGCTGTGCATTTGATGATGAAATGGGGATACGAAGGATCAAAAAAATTTATTGGCGGGAACCCTGTTGAAAAAATTATCAATTCATCAAGAGAGGTAAAGGATATACTAGCTGTAGACCTTAAAGCCTGTAATAACTATCTAAATGGCAAGGAGGCTTCAAGTAAAATTGAGTGTCCAACTTTTCTAATATTTGGTTCTCTTGACAAAATGGTTCCAACTGAAAATGGAAAAAAATTTGCTAATTTAATAAAAAACTCAAAAATTGAGATTTTAAATGAATGCGGACATATGATTATGTTTGAAAAAGCTTTTGAAATGAGAGAAAAGGTATTTGAATTTTTGAAAAAATGAAAAACTTTCCAATCGTAAAATCAAGAAGATTAAGAAGTACTCCTTATACTGATAGGGTAGAAGCTCAAGGTGTAACTGGTTATACAGTATATAACCATATGTTGCTTCCAGTTTCATTTAAATCAATAGAGTCAGATTATGAACATCTAAAAAAATTTGTACAAGTTTGGGACGTTGCCGCAGAAAGACAAGTACAAATTACTGGAAAGGACTCAGCAAAACTAGTGCAATTAATGACGTGCCGAGATCTATCTAAATCGAAAATTGGAAAATGTTATTATGCCCCTCTAGTTGATAATCAAGGAAATTTAGTAAATGATCCAATAATAAATAAATTAGCAGATGATAAATGGTGGCTTTCAATAGCAGATTCAGATGTTATATTTTTTGCGAAGGGTCTTGCAGCTGGTTATAAATTAGATGTTGAAATTACAGAGCCTAATGTAAATATTTTAGCTATCCAAGGGCCTTTGTCTGATAACTTAATGGCGAAAGTATTTGGTGAAGAAATTAGACAATTGAAATTTTTTAATTTTAAATACTTTGAATTTAAAGGAAAAAATTATTTTGTTGCAAGATCTGGATGGTCAAAACAAAATGGTTTCGAAATATATGTAGAAGATGACATAGCTGGGCAGGATTTATTTGATTATTTATTTGAATATGGAAAAGAATTTAATGTTAAAGCTGGATGTCCTAATTTAATAGAGAGAATAGAGTCTGCTTTATTATCCTATGGTAATGACTTTGATAATAGGGACAATCCTTTTGAGGCAAATTTTGATAAATTTGTTAATTTAGAGTCAGATGTTGACTTTCTAGGGAAGGAAAAATTAAAACTAATTAAAAAAGAGGGGATTAAAAGAAAATTAATGGGTGTTAAAATTGATCATAATCGAATTGATATGTACTGTGAAAAAATACTATTAGATGACAACAATAATGTAGTAGGCCAGGTAAGGTCTGCAGCTTATTCACCTACTTTTAAAAAAGTTATTGGAATAGCAATGATTAATAAACCTTATTGGGGTGCAAAACACCAATTTAAGATCGATATAAATGAAAAAATATTTTTAGGAACAGTTTGCGATTTACCTTTCATTTAGTATAACTAAATCACCATGAATATAGCAATTGTAGGCGCAACAGGAAATGTTGGAAGAAAAATCGTAGAAATTTTGGAAAAAAAAAATTTTTCAGTTACTAATTTATACCTTCTCGCATCTTCTAAAAGCTTAGGATCAAAAGTTAAGTTTAAGGATAAGGAAATTGAGGTAATTAATTTAGAAAACTTTGATTTTGCAAAAGCAGATATTACATTTTTTTCTGCAGGTGGAAAAATTTCGGAAAAATATATTCCTATAGCAGCAAAACATACAGTTGTTATTGATAATTCAAGCTATTTTAGAATGGATCCAGATGTTCCTTTGATTGTTCCTCAAGTCAATTCTATAGAAATAAAGAATATGAAAAAAAATATTATAGCCAATCCAAATTGTTCAACTGCACAATTAGTAATCGTTTTAAAAAATTTGAATGATACTTTTAAAATTAAAAGACTGGTAATATCAACATATCAGTCCACATCAGGTGCAGGAAAAAAACCTATGGACGAGCTTCTTGATCAAACAAAAAAGGCTCTTGAAAATAAAGAGATAAAAAGTGAAAATTTTACTAAGCAAATAGCTTTCAATGCCATACCGCACATAGATAAATTTAGCACGGACGGGTATACGAAAGAGGAAATTAAATTGGTACAGGAGTCTAATAAAATTTTAGGTTCAAATATAGATATTACAGCCACGTGTGTTAGAATTCCTGTTTTAATATCACATGCGGAGTCCGTTAATATTGAATTTGAGAATGAAGCTCCAATTGATAGAGTTAAAAAAATTTTAAGTCAATCCCCTGGATGTAAAGTAATTGATGATAGAAATGATGGTGGTTATATTACTCCAATAGAAGCTGAAGGAAAAAATGAAACTTTCATTTCTAGGATTAGAAAAGACAATAGTAAAAAAAATACTATTAATATTTGGATAGTTTCAGATAACTTATTAAGAGGGGCAGCTTTAAATGCAGTTGAAATTGCACAAGCATATATTAAAAGATAATTATGAAAAACGATAATCCTACATCTCCACACATACAGATTTATAATTGGCATATATCATCACTAGTATCAATCTCACATAGAATTACAGGTGTACTAAATTATATATTGTTAATATTAATTTGTTTTTGGGTAATTAGTTTAATGCTTGGTCCTGAAAGCTATCAATACTTTAAAATTTTTTCAGACTCAATTGTAGGTAAGTTTTTCATCATTGGATTTATCTGGTCTTATATATTTCAAATTCTAAGTGAAATCAGACACTGGTTCTGGGACATGGGTTACGGTTTTGAGTTACGCACTACAAAAATAACAGGCGTACTTATAATATCTGGTTCTTTTATTTTAACAATAGCCTTATATCTATTAAGTGGAGTTTTGATCTGATGCTACTAGCTACAAAAAAATGGTTATTTCAAAAAATTAGTTCTGTGATAATGGTTCCTTTTATGATTTGGTTCCTAGTAAATATTGTTACAATATTTAACGGGAGTTATGATGAAGTAATTAATTTCTTTACCTCACAGCCATCTAAAATATTATTTTCCATATTTATAGTTAGCATGTTTTTTTATTCGGCACTTAGCATAAGTGAGATTTTTGAGGACTACATAAAGCAAGAAAATACTAAAAAATACGCAAATTTAGGTGTTTTTTTGTCATCTTTAATTATTCCACTAATTACAATAATTACTATTATATATTTATAAATTATGAAATCTTACAAAATTATTGACCATGAATATGACGTAGTTGTATTAGGTGCTGGCGGATCAGGCCTGAGAGCTGCTGTTGGATTAAGTGAAGCTGGACTTAAGACAGCTTGTATATCAAAAGTTTTTCCAACAAGGAGCCACACATCCGCTGCTCAAGGTGGAATTTCTGCAGCCCTAGGTAACATGGGTGAAGATGATTGGCGTTGGCATATGTATGATACAGTCAAAGGAGCAGATTGGCTAGGTGATCAGGATTGTATAGAGTACTTGTGTAAAGAAGCTCCAAGAGCTGTTTTGGAATTAGAAAAATATGGTGTTCCTTTTAGTAGAACAGATGATGGTAAAATTTATCAAAGACCCTTTGGTGGA
>NHIT01000019.1 GCA_002171925.1 Candidatus Pelagibacter sp. TMED196
AATTTACACAAGCTGACTTTGACATAATTGGAAACGCAGACCCATCACAAGCAAATGTTGAGTTATGTAA
The DNA here is from genome assembly GCA_002171925.1 of Candidatus Pelagibacter sp. TMED196. The sequence continues at coordinate 71 of NHIT01000019.1, forward strand.
TTTAGTTTCAAATACCTTATTAGATTGTGGTTTAAAAAGTGGGCAATTTAGCATCAATGTAAGTAATAGAAAAATAATTCAAGGTTTAATTAATGACTTAAATATTCCAGAAGAAAAACAATTAAAGGTAATTAGGGCAATCGATAAACTTGATAAACCTGGTTTTGGTTTAAAAGGTGTTGAAGATTTACTTAAAAAGGAAAGAAAAGATTCAAGTGGCGCTGTTATCAAAGGTGCTAATTTAAATGATGAACAAGCATCTAAAATTTTAAATTTTTTAAAGATTAAAGATTTAAAAGAATTAAAAAACAATTTAAAAAACCAACTATCTCAAGAAGGCATTAAAGAATTAGAAGATTTTTTTGAAATACTTGCTATGGGACCTTACAAGGATCAAGTGAAAACTAACTTTACAATAGTTAGAGGATTAGCTTATTACGATGGATTTATTATTGAAACCAATCTTAATTTTGAAGTTACTAATAACAAAGGTAAAAAAGTAGATATAGGAAGTATTTGTTCAGGAGGAGCTTATGCAAAATTGATATCAAGATTTAAAGGAGTTGATGTGCCAGGAACTGGTATTAGTTTTGGTGTAGACCGTCTTTTATTTGCTATGATGCAATTTGATCAGATTTCAATAGAACAACAGAAACCAGTAATGGTTTGTGTAATGGATAGAAAATATTTAAAAAATTACTATGAAATATTAAATATTTTAAGGGAAAATAATATCAACTCTGAAATATTTTTAGATAGTAAAAAAAACCTTGGCAAACAATTGACTCTAGCAAATAAAAGAGAATTACCAGTAGCTATAATCTGCGGTGAAAATGAATTTAATGACAAAACAATTACGATAAAGAACCTTCAGGGNCAGAAGGGTGAAAATAGCAAAACCATTCCTAAAGAGAAATTAATAGATGAAGTCAAAAAAATTATCTGAAAGCATCCTTAGATCTATAAAATCTAAAGGCTTTAAATATATTGATTTACCTCCAGTAATAGAGGCAAATCATATTNTTGAAAGATCAGGTGAAACTTTTAAAAGATTTTTATTCTCTTTTAATGATCAAAAAGGTAAAGAGTTATGTTTAAGACCAGATTTAACCATTGCATCTTGCATTAGATATTTAAGTCGAAAAACTACAGATACAGAAAAAGTTTATTATCAGGGACAGGCTTTTAGGAAAACNTTTAATAAAAAAAATTCAATTATAAGAAATCAAATNGGTTTTGAAATTATAGGTTCNAAAAANGAAAAAAAAGATGATCAAAATATTTTAGANACNTCAATTAAATCAATAAAGAATTTTGGNTACAAAACTGGAAGTTTAACNGTTGGAAATGTAGAAATATTTAAAGTNCTTTTAAATAAACTTGATATTCCAAAAAGNTGGAGATTACGTCTNCAGAGACATTTTTGGAGGGAAAAATANTTCAACGATTTATTAAAAAGATTAGAGACAAATTCTGATGTTGATCCAACAGTTGTTGAGATAGANAAGAAAAGATACAAAAAAATGTTAAATGAAAATCAATCTAAAATGATTTCTGGTAGGACAGTTGATGAAATACTTCAAAGGTTTAATAATAAAATTAAGGATCCAAGAAGAACCAAAAAGGGACGAAACGTTTCTAAAATTATTAAAGAATTTTTAAATATAAATTGTCCAATAGATAAAGCAGCAATTAAATTAAATAATTTTTTTAAAAAGAATAAAATAAATTTAAGGGTAGAAAAANATTATTTTCCCATTACTAAAAATAAATATCAAAAGTTGAATATAAAGTTTTCATCCTCATTTGGAAGGGAGCTTGAATATTATACTGGTATGGTTTTTAGGATTAATATTAAAAATAGATCAAACAATATAGAAATCAATGGTGGAAGATATGACAATTTAATTTCAGATCTTGGAGCAATAAAAAAAGTTCCTGCAGTAGGGGCAGCGATTAATTTATCATGATTATNTGGATTGCATCATATCCTAAAAGTGGNAATACATGGCTCAGATCTTTACTTTGNAGTTACTTCTTCTCAGNTGANGGAACATTTAATTTTAATTTGTTAAAAAATATAAATTCATTTCCAAGTGAAAATAATTTTAAAAGTTATGATGATAAATTTGAAAATCCTGAGGATACTGCAAAGTATTGGATTAGAGAACAAGAAAAAATTAATGANTCAAAAAAAGTAAAATTTTTAAAAACTCACAACGCATTTTGTAAAATAAANAATTATACTTTTACAAACTCACAGAATACTTTAGGGGCAATTTATTTAATTAGAGATCCAAGAAATGTTATTACTTCTCTAGCTACACATTATCAAATAAGCAAANANGAGGCNTTACAATTNATGAAAGATGAGAAAAGAGGAATAGTCTCCAAAATAGATAACAGATATATTGGTTTTCAACCTTTACTATCTTGGAGCCTCAACCATAAATCNTGGTTAAATCANAAGTCTTTTCCAGTACATTTAGTNAGATATGAAGATCTAGAACTAGAAACATATGAAACATTCATAAGTATTTTAGAATTTATTAAAAATTTAAGAAATGATTCAAGNTTAATAGATAAAGAAAAAGCAAAAAAATGTATTGAAAATTGTAGTTTCGATAAATTAAAAAAAGAAGAAGACACCTCAGGTTTTCCNGAAGCTATTAACAAAAAAGGCACTAATGAAAAAATTAAATTTTTTAATTTAGGAATTAAGAACAATTATAAAAATATTCTTGAAAAAAATTTATTATCCCAAATGAATGAAATATTTAAGAATGAAATTAAAGAATATAAATATGAGTAATTTAATTAAAATTGGAATACCAAGTAAAGGTAGANTAAGAAANGATGTTTTAAATATTTTTANAAAAAAAAAATTGAAANTATCATCTGAAAAAGGCNAGAGGGATTTAGTAGGATATATTTCTGGAAAAAAAAATATCAAAATTATTTATTTGCATGCNAGAGAAATAATAGAAAGTTTAGGAGANNGTTCCCTAGATATTGGTTTTTCTGGTTATGATCTNTTAAGAGAGAGTGAACAAAATATTCAAAATAAAATTAAAATTGTTAAAAAGTATGAATTTGGAAANGCCAATTTAGTAATNGCANTNCCTGATGATTGGATTGANGTTCAAACAATAGCTGANCTTGAAGAAATNGCNTTTGAATTTAAAGATAAAAAGAAGAAAAAATTAAGAGTTAGTACAAAATATTTAAATTTGACCAGAGATTTTTTATACTCAAAAGGTGTAACAGAGTTTAAGCTTATAAAAAGTCTGGGTAGTACAGAAATTTCACCATTCACGGGAGTTTCNAATATAATATCAGATATAACAAGTACCGGAGCTACTTTGAGGGCAAACAATCTAAGAATTCTTAAAGATGCAAAAATACTCGAGTCCCAAGCATGTATGATGGTTTCAAGAAAAAAATTAGGAAATAAAATATTAGCCAAAACAATTAAAATAATTTCTTGATGATAAATATTTTTTATAAATAAAAAATATAATAATAATTAATGAATCATATATAATATATAAAATGAAAAATACTTTTATAGACTTATTTGCTGGTTGCGGTGGTTTATCTTTAGGCTTAGAGCAAGCGGGTTTTCATCCAGTTTATGTAAATGAATTAAATATTGATGCATTAAATACCTACTTAATAAATAGACCTGAGTACAAATACTTAAAATTAAATGAATTTCATTCGCAAGATATTACAGAACTTACTGGAAGTAAAAAAAATTTATTAAAATTGTCAAACAACTTAAAAAATAGATTTAATATAAATAACGGTGAAATATCACTTATAGTAGGAGGACCACCATGCCAAGGTTATTCAGGCATTGGTCATAGAAGAAATTATAAAGTTGATAAAAAAGAAATTCCTTCAAACTATCTTTATAAAGAAATGATTAAAGTAATTAATCACTTTAATCCAAAAGGATACATATTTGAAAATGTAAGAGGTCTACTAAGTGCCAGATGGTCTAAAAATGGAAAAAAGGGTGAAATATTTCAAGATATATTAAAACAGTTTAAAACTTTAAAAAATTATAATTTTGTACACTCTCTCATTCAAAGTAAAAATTATGGTGTCCCTCAAAATAGACCAAGAGTTTTATTAGTTGGTATAAGAAAAGATATTAATTTTAATGTCACAAAAGATAACATATTTCCAAAGCAAGACAGTACCTATCCAGACCTTGGTGAACTTTTGAGTGACTTAATAGACAATAATTACGATAAAAATTATGTAAGCAATAAATATTTATCTTTTCCAAAGACAAATATCCAAAAGTTATTAAGAACAAAAAAGGATGGAAAAACTATTTTAAAAAAAGGAGATAAGTTGACTGAACAAGAATATAGTAAGCATTCTGATAAAGTTATAAGAAAATTTAAATATATGATTAATAATAATGGTAAAATTCCACAAAAATTTAAAACAAAAAAATTTGCACAGAGATTATTGCCAAAAAAATGGAACGGCCAAGGACCCAATATAACAGCAACATCTTTGCCAGATGATTATGTTCACTTTTCTCAACCAAGATGTTTAACTGTAAGAGAATGGGCAAGATTACAAATGTTTCCTGATTGGTATATTTTTAAAGGGAAAAGACATACTGGAGGACTAAGAAGGGCTGGCAATCCACAAAAAGGAATATTTGATCGAGAAGTACCTAAGTATACCCAGATAGGTAATGCTGTGCCTGTAGAACTGGCAAAAAGATTGGGATTGTCTTTAAAAAAAAAATTATCCTAATTCAATTTCATTTTTATTTTCAAATAAATGTGGGATGCTTGTATTTTTAATTCTCCATAAAAAACCATGGTCTCGGGTAGATCCATTATCTTTTTTATGCATAACAAAATCTTGGCACACTTTTCCTTTTTCAATTAAGTTTAAAAAATTTTCCAAAGATGCATTTGTTGCATAGATAACTTTATTATATAAGAAATACTCAAAATTATTTTCAAGCTTAGTTTGGGCAAAAACAAAAAAACTTTCTTTATGTTTTTCTGTAATTCTCTTTTCAATTTTATCAAAATTCCAAAAAGTTACTTTGTTGTCACTATTTATGGCTAAAATTTTTTTATGTTCTCTATCTACTTTAAGTTTCCAATTCAGACTATTTTTTTCATTTCCAAAAACACTACAATATAGATTAAATCTTTTATTTTGATCTTCATAACCATAATTTGATAATATTTCTGATCTGTTAGTTTTACTTTCTTTCCAATTTGGAACTTGACTAAATAAAGTAACTAATTTTCCTTTAGTTCTTTCTCTAAATGATTTTATCTCTATCCCTCTAAAATCAGGTGCCTTTTTTGAATTTGCCGGAATACCCAGCTTAGTTTCTAAAGTATAGCCAACTCCGGTATCACCTTTTCTTTTAGTTTTGATCCAGCCTTCGTTGTAAATTTCTTTAATTTTTTCTAATAAAATTTTTGGATTACCTTCTAGATTTGTTGTCATTAAATAAATTTAGTTTAGTTTTTGATCTTCTTCCTCAGGATCATCTATTTCCGAGACAGCTGTTTGTTCAGTTGGAATTTCAGGAATTTGTTTTCCTGGTATTACCCCATGATCGTCTTTTAATTTATTGATTTGTTTTTCTAAACCTTGAGACCCCCAAGATTTTGTTACTATAGTTTGTAAATGGTTTGCATGAGTTTTATAGGATTGAAGTGCACCCTTTATTGCAGTCTTAACATCAGAATACTTATCAAAAATCTTGCTTGCAGATGTTATGATCTTACTAATATTTTCAATTTGTTTTTTCTCACTTTTTATTTGTTCAAATACCTTAATCATATTTAGCAGTTCAGTAGGTGAGGATAAAATGAAATTAGATTTTAAGGCTTCTGTTTGAAGAGTTTTATCACTTTCAAGTGTAATAGTATACAAAGGGTTAGCAGGAAAAAAAACAATAACAGACTGCAAAGATTTTAATCCATAAAGTTTATTATAATTTTTTTTGTTTAAACCTTTTGGTCCAAAAAGATGGTTTCTAACAGATGCGATATGATCTTTAAGATGTTGAGCTTTTAATTTTTCATCTTTTTCATTAATATATTTTGTCCAGTGTGCTAAAGATACTTTGGCATCAACTATATAATTTCTTTCAGGGAATTTAAGAAGAACATCGGGAATTACATCTTTATCTTTATTTTCATCAACGTCATAAGTAGTTTGTTTTTTTTGAGAAAAAAAATCTCTATCTTTTACAAGGTTTGCACTTGTTAAAAGATTTTCTAAAATTTCTTGGTTAAATTTTCCTTGATAAGTTATATTAGTAGTAAGCTTATCCCACCAATTTGTATGTCTAGTAATAGCTTCATCATGTTTATTTATTGCTTTTTCAGTTTGGGATTTATATTCACCTATTGCATCAGCAACTTTGTAAAGATCTGTTACTTCTTTTTCTTTCTTTCCAAGCTGTTCTTTTAAATCCTCTTTCGCATCTTCTGCAGCTTTAAGTTCAGTTTCTCTTTTTGCTAAATCAATTTTTAATTCAGTATCATCTGTTTTATTTTCATCCTGTTTATTTTTAAGAACAAACTGCCAAAACAGACCAAAAATTACTAAACCGGCTAAAAATCCTATTATTAAATTTTCCATATTTTAATTAACTCTTTTATCAGTTGTTTTATCAATAAACGACTTGAAATTATTATTTCTTACTTTATCCACTATTTCTTGAGGAATCTCTTCTTCATCAAGCACTAGCTCAACATAAGTAGTATACACAAGAGCCAAAGCAATAGCATGAGCTACTTTAGGCGACAGTTGAGGGTGCATCATAATTATATGATGTGTTACGGCCTTAGGATCAACTTTTCTATAATATTGATCCGAATACTCAATTTTCTCTTTTGGAAATTTTATTACTTTAGACATAGTTTACTTGATTTCCTCGTATAATTTCGCACCATCAATTATATTCTCAATTTTTTGCTCCTGATCCTTATGTTCCTCATTTATTACTAATCTGGTGTATTCATTAGAGATTATTGAAAATGTCATTGCTTTAGCTACCTTAAGCGGCATATCTGGGTTGTCTTTCAGCAACTTCTCAGATATGGCCCAAGGATTAACTGTTTGAAGGTAACAGTCAGAAAAATGCTGTTTTTTCTCGTTTTTTTGTATCATTTTTATTAGCTTTTTTTCCTTCATATTTATCATAAATTACTTGTATTTGTAATTGTACGGTATATATACATATATTCCGAATATTCAAGTAGGAAAATAAAAAATATTATGATTTTAAAAAATAGAACATACTCGTCGTATTATCTTGATGAAATTGAAAGCTTTGGTGAATTAGGAGATGCAGTAAGAAAATTTGGAGACAGGATACATGATAATTATGAGTTTTTATTTCCTGATGATCCAAAGCAAGATCTTGGAGAAGCAGTTTTTGGGAAAGATAAAATCAATGCAATTGTCGGTGAGTTTGATTTATCAAAACATATTTCAGGACATGGGCCCACAGGAGAGATAATTATAAATGAACCTGTGGCCGATGTTCCAGAAAAAGTTTTTGAAGAATTTATTAATTTAGTTGATCCAAAATCCAACATTATATTTGAAGAAAATATTTTAAATTTTGCAGAAAAATATGGTTTACTTTTTTTTGATCCTAATGATGAACTAATAAATGAAAAGTATCATGTTGAAGATATATCTATCTGGAAACAAGAAATTAGTCTAATGCATTCTTTAGCTAAATTATATTATTTTTATGATTTAGCAGGTTTTGATTTTACTAAGAATGCTGGAATCAAAGGTCTTGAATCACTTTTCATAAAAAAAAATGGAAAGCAGTATTACTTTGATGACAGTTATAAGTCTATGATAAAGGATATTAAAGAAATCAATTTTTCTGTCGATGGTACTGCTGAATTTGATAAAAAAAATAAATTCAAAAATATAGTATCCTATGAGCAGTTGATAGTGAAATTATTTATTTCAGTTTTTAAGCCTAGACTTAAAGGTTCATCACATAGAGATTTGAAACAAATTCAACTACAAAAAAAATATCAACCTAGAGACTATGTTTGGTTTAGTTTTGAAAAATATTACAATAGTTTATATAATTATATTTGGACTCAATTTGCTAATTTTATTCAAGAAAGAGGTAAATTAAAAAGATGTGAAAAATGTCAAAAATACTTTGTTTCAAAAGTAGTTGGTAGAGGAAGGTTTTGTAGCGATGTATGTAGAGCATCAAGAAATAGAGAAGTAGAAGTTTGGGAGCTTGTAAAAAATCAATTTAAAAAAAAAGGATATGAAACCTATATGACTAGTGCTTCACATTATTCGAGACTTAGAGTGAGTTTAAGAGCAGATGCTGCTTTATATAACGAAAAAAGCAAAAATATGGTTGCTTTGTTGGAGTTTAAATATTCAGATATTAATAACAAAAGTCCGAAATTTAAATTTATAGCCAAAACTATGATGAAAGAATTAGAAATTTATCAAAAATATTTTGGGTTAAACCATGCTTTTGTTGTTAACAAGAATAAAAATATTTATTTTTGGGACCTTAAGAATAATATTTATGGTAAAGAAATTAAAGTTATTCCAAATGTCACTGATTTAACAGAGTCAACCTACAAAATAGGTAAAAAATATGAACAATCATATTTTTATCAATTAGAAATGGATAGATTAAAAAATGAAGTGGAAAAATAAATTTAATTATCCAAAATCGTCTAGGTCCCTTGAAAATGGCTTCAGACAATACTTATTTGGAGATGAAAAATTACCAAGTGTTACCTCTATTTTGCAAGCTACTAAGTCAGAAGAGGACAAAGCAGCATTAGAAAATTGGAAACAGCGAGTAGGCCACAAAGAAGCTAATAAAATTAAAACTGAGGCATCCAGTAGAGGTACTTCAATGCATTCTTATATAGAAGATTTTTTAAGAGGACGAATTAATGAGAGTTTTTTTGAAAGTAATGAACAGTATAAAAATATGGCGAAAGAAATAATAGATAAAGGAATCAAAGGAAAGTTAGAAGAAATATATGGAATGGAAACAACCTTGAGGTACCCACAGAAATATGGAGGTACAGCGGATCTAGTTGGCATTTATCAAGGAAAAGAAGCTATTATAGATTTTAAGCAAGCAAATAAACCAAAAAAAGTTGATTACGTTCAAGATTATTTTTTACAATTAGGCGCGTATACCTTAGCTCACAATGTTGTCTACAAAACAAATATTACATCAGGAGTAATATTATTATGTACAGTAGATAACTTATTTCAAGATTTTAA